>JAITCS010000113.1 GCA_031282935.1 Cellulomonadaceae bacterium | reverse complement strand
CTTTAAGTAGTATCCGGATGATTAGGTAAATCCGCAAGTTTCTTGCCGTGTGGGTGCGCGGCGACCCTCGCATAGCGCACCCACACTACCCCAAGTTATGCAGTACCAAATTGATTTCGGCTACAGAAGCACAACTTTCCGCTCGGCGCAATCTTTGACAACCACACCGTAACCACTAAGTGTTGCGCGATACGCTCACGGGCTGTGGTACGATGGAAAGCAAGCCACGCTTTTGCGATTGCGTTGGAAGTGAACCCTGGTGCTCCTCGCCGCGAGGTGAGGCCCAGGGTTTGCGCTTGTCTATTCAGCAACGGAGATCACCTTCACTTCAGCCTTGAGAGTGTCCAGCCAGCTCGGATCACCATGACGCTCGGCAACGACCGCCCCGCAGAGAGCATCGGCAGCCCACAGTAAGGGGTCGTCCTTTCCGCGCACATGGTCGAGCCGGAAACGAGAGTCGATCTCGGCTGATGAACGCATCGCAGACAGCATCTGGAAATCGTAAAAATCTTGTTTCGGACTGCGTGATTCGAGTGTTAGCTGGTAGCAGTGTTTCTCGCGCAGGGCAACAGTTAGCCAGCGGAAACATTTGCGCCGTCGTCGTTCCGCTCGCTCGTCTGCATCGGAAAGGCGGACGATTGCCACACCGACAATGCCAGAATTCACTATGGCGTTAGTGATCGCATCTTTTTCTTTGGTATCTGCGTCAATCCAATGAAACTTCCGGAAGCCGGTTTCGCCGAAAGCAGATAGTAAGGCGCGAGCGTCGCCGACGCGGTCATCTGGAATAATCACCGCGCCCATAATGTAAACATTGGGGTCGCGAAAATAGGAGGAGCCCGATTCATCGCCAAAAGCCAATAAACGTGCGGCAGCCATTATGTTTTTACTCCCGCTGATGGGAGCGCGGGCCTTTGCGCCGCCCTTGTCATCCGATTCCCCCCACGACCTGCGCTATTTGGTGCTGGAGGTAGCTCACCTCGGAGATGAGGGCGTCCACAGAGGCATTGCTCACCGAGTTTCTGACCATGCCCGAACTCTACCAGGGATGTTAACATATCCAGGCATAACGGGCAGACCGATGGTTGGGTCACGGACAGGCTGGGGTGGCTTACCTGGCGCGGTTGCACCGCGCTCTTTGGCATTGAGTGGCGGGTTGGCAGTGGCCCTAAAAAACCTGCCAAATTTAGGGTAGGGTGAGGGGGTGGACACGCGAGTTTCGGAAACCCAGCGGCAGCGCCTTTTGAGGCTGATCAACGATTTGGCGGTGGTGCGGGGACGTGTGACGTTGTCCTCGGGCAAGGAGGCCGATTATTACATTGACCTGCGGCGCATCACCTTGCACCACGAGGCCGCTCCGCTGGTGGGGGCGGTGATGCTGGAACACCTAGCGCAGCACGGATTCGGTGGGGGTTTTGACGCGATTGGGGGCCTCACCCTGGGAGCCGACCCGATAGCTACTGCGGTTCTACATGCCGCAGCGGCGCGGGGCGAAAATGTGGACGCTTTTGTGGTGCGCAAGGCCGCCAAAGCTCACGGCATGCAAAAGCAAATTGAGGGCCCCGACATCAAGGGTCGCCGCGTGGTGATTGTCGAGGACACAACCACCACCGGGTCGTCGCCGCTCGCCGCGATTCAGGCGGCGCGGGAGGCCGGGGCCGAAGTGCTTGCGGTGGCCACCATCGTGGATCGGGACACGGGGGCGCGGGAAGTGATAGAGGCCGAGGGCGTGCCCTACTTCCCCATATTTGGCCTGCCCGATTTGCAAATCTAGGGTACTGGCGGTTCGGTAACCTGATTCGGTTAGGCTGTCGGCGACGGATCGGCGAACTGTGGTGATTTGGTGACCGGGGCGATTTGGCGGTTGGGGGCGGTTCGGCTATCAGGGCTTTTGGTGCTGTTTCCGAGAGTTGTCCCGTAACTTTCGGCCCGCTTTCGGGTAGGGTGGGGGCATGGCCGAGCGCCCAGATAGCCCAGACCACCAAGACCCTCCCAACCGCCTTGAACGCCCCGACACACAAACCATCCCAACCGCCACGGCCGCCCCGGCGACCCCGAATGTGGCTGGCTCGATAGGCACGCCGCTGACCAGCAGCGCCACCCGGGTAGTGCTGCTGGGCGCTGGCTCGTTAGGTAAAGAAATGGTGATCGCGCTGCAGCGGCTGAGCGCTGAGGTGGTTGCCGTGGGCCCGGACAAGAACGCCCCCGCCATGCAGGTGGCGCACCGCGCGCACGTCTGCGACCTGCTTGACTCCGAGGCACTGCTGGACGTATTGGCCATAGAGCGGCCCCATGTGGTGGTGCCCGAGGCGGGCGTGATGGACTCCAGCGTGTTGGGCCAGATTGAGGCGGGTGGCGCTCGAATCGTGCCCTCGGCGCTCGCCACTCAAATGACGATGAACCGTGAACTTCTGCGGCGCCTGTTGGCGGAGGATTTGCGGCTGCCGACCCCACGGTATCGGTTCGCTGGCACCCTCGTGGAGTTTGAGGCGGCCGTGGCAGAGGTGGGCTTGCCGGTGGTGGTCAAGCCGGTACATTCGGCGGGGGCGGCAGGCCACTCGGTGGTGCGCAACGTGGGGGAGCTGGCGAGCGCCTGGGAGGTGGCACAGCAGGGCGGTTGGCGTTCCGACGACGACGACGGGGGTTTGGCGCGCGTTATCGTGGAAGAGTTTATTGACTTTGACGCTGAGATTCAGGTGCTAATAGTGCGACATGTGGCTGGGATTGTGGTTTGCCCGCCCATAGAAACTATTGAAGAAAATGGTTTCGTGGCCTCTTGGCAGCCTGCGCCCGTTTGGTATGAAACAGGCAGTGACACTTGGGAAAGAATTGTTGAGATATCCCTGAAAGCGATCTCGAAATTGCCAGGCAATGGTGTCTTTGTGGTGGAGTTGTTTCTTAAAGGTGATGAAATTTTCCTTTCCGAAGTTATTCCCCGGCCTACCGGAGCGGGGTTAGTCACTTTGGTTTCCCAAGACCGTTGCGAGTTCGCCATGCAGGCCCGCGCGATACTCGGTTTGCCCGTGGTGGCGCCCGTGGTGATCCCAGGGGCAGCGCGCGCTTTGTGGTTCGCGGGCGACGGCGCCCCGGTGTTCTCGAACCTCGCGGCGGCGTTGGAGGTCCCGACCGCTGACCTGCGGCTTTACGGGAAACCGAAAGGGGAGGGGCTGCGGCGGGTCGGCGTGGCGTTCGCTACCGGGGAGGATACCGCGCAGGCTCGGGAGCGGGCTGACGCTTGTGCGGCGGCGGTGGCGGTGCACGTAGGGTAGTCGGCGGGGTGGCGGTAGGCCGGGGTTTCGACAGGCTCAACCGCCGGGGGCTCAACCGCCGGGGTTTCGACGGGGTTTCGACGGGCTCAACCGCCGGGGTTTTGGCAGGCTAGCCGGTGCGGTTTTGGCGTGACCACTCAAACATGGCGATGGCTCCAGCCGCGCCGGCATTAATGGAGCGGGTGGAACCAAATTGGGTAATATGTAAAATGGATAAACAAATCTCTTGGATTTCTGGAGATAACCCGGTGGATTCCTGCCCAAACACCAGCACACAATCTTTGGGGAATTGAAAGGTTTCTAGCGGAATTGAGCCCGGAATGTTGTCAATCCCAATAATAGGTAAATCGCCGCAACTGGTGACGAATTCTGCCACTGTTTCGCAATGAAATATGTTGAGGTAGCGGTCGGTCACCATCGCGCCCCGGCGGTTCCACCGTTTCTTGCCGACAATTATCACGCCCGCGACGTTGAAGGCGTTGGCGGTGCGCACCACGGAACCGATGTTGAAGTCGTGGCTCCAGTTCTCAATCGCCACCCACAACTGCGGCCCCCCGGCGCGCTGCCGATCCAGGTCGGCCTTGATGGCCTCGACCGTCCAGTAACGGTACTGGTCTGGCACGTTGCGGGCGTCACCGTGCGTGAGCAGCTCCGGGTCGAGGCGCGAGTCCGTGGGCAAGTCGCCCTGCCACGGACCCACGCCGTTGCCCGGAGTTGCAACGCCAGAAACCGCGTCACTCACGGCCAACCCCAAAACGAACGTTTAGCCCTTGACCGCGCCAGCCATAATACCGCTCACAAGTTGCTTCCCGGCGAAAGCGAAAACAATCACCAACGGCAAGGAAATGAGCAGCACGCCTGCCATGATCATGGTGTAATCGGTGAACCGCGCCCCGCGCAAGGTCGCCGCCGCCACCGTCAACACGGCCTTGTTGTTTTGCCCCAAGATGAGCATGGGCCAGTAATAGTTGGTCCACTGCGACACGAAAGTGAACAAGAACAGCATGGCGGCTGCGGGCCGAGCGGCGGGCAAGGCCACCGACCAGAAGGTGCGGAACATGCTGGCGCCGTCCATGCGAGCGGCCTCAACCAACTCGTAGGGGAGGGCGCCCTCAAGGTATTGGGTCATCCAGAACACCCCGAAGGCGGTTACCAGGCCTGGAATGATCACCGCCCATAAGGAGCCGAATAACCCTTGCGGGTGGCCTGGAATTAGGTTAGTAGCGCGCGACATCATTAGGTATAAAGGCACCACGGCTAATTGGGTGGGAATTGCCATAGTGGCCACCACCAAGAATAGCAAAGTGGAACGCCCACGATAATTCAGTTTCGCAAAAGAGAACCCGGCCAGCGTTGAGAACAAGACCACTGAAATTGCGCTGGAAAGCGAAACTAAAAGCGTGCCGCCTAAAGCTCGCCAGAATCCGATTTCGTGGAAAGCGGCAGTGAGGTTTTGCCACAACCCGTTTCGGATCACCAACGCCTCGGCACCGTATTGGGTGGCGGTGGTGGGCTGGGAGGCGATGGACAGGGCGTAGTACAGCGGGAAGATGGAAATCAGTAGCACTAAGCCTAAGAAGATGTAGGTGAGCGCGCCGGGGCGGCGGCCCTCGGAGGTGACGGCCATGCCTCGGCGGCGCGCTGCCGCGTTGGCCACGGTGTTCCCGCCGAGTTGCCGCAGCATTGGCACCGAGTAGGTGGAGGCCCCGACAGCCGTGGCGGCGGCGGGGATCATGATCGGGGTTTCGGTTGCCCCGGCGGGCACCAGAATCTCGACCGGCTCAACCGCCGAAACGTAAGCAGGGGAGTCGTAGCCGGGAACCGCATAACCGGGGGATTCGTAACCGCCCGATTCTGCGGTGATCAGTTGCCCAGAATCGTAGGCTGCGGCCTCTTGAGAGTTGGCCTCGCCGTAAATGCCGCGTTCCACAAAATCCTCGCGGCCCACCACTGGCAAATCGTCACCTGCGACCTCGCGGGAGTGGTCAGCGCGCAGCGCGTCCAGGGCGCGCTCGCCCCGCCACTGCCCCGCCTCGCGGTCAATGAGATCGTCATAGCCGGGGTCGCCGTCGAAGTCAAGGTCATTGAAGCCTTGCAAATCGCCGCCACTGCCGCCAAACCCTTGCATGCTCATGCTACAACCTCTTTTACTTTCCGCTTGATCCTTTTAGCTTTCGGCGCGTCGTTGCCCGCGATTTTGCGCGTGATCCAGAAATTCAGTAATGCCAAAAGCACCACGATAATAAACAGTAACCAGGCCACTGCGGCAGAACGCCCTAAGTTGGGTTGCCCAATAGTGGTGCGGTTAAAGCCGAGATCCCACAAATACAGCGAAACTGTGAGGTATTGGTTACTGGTGCCGCCCACGCCCATTGCGCCGCCGGTGCCACCAAACATTTGCACCTCGTCAAAGATTTGCAAACCGCCAATAGTTGAGGTGAGGATTACGAAAATCAGGGTGGGCCGCAGCATTGGAATTGTTACGGAGAAGAATTGCCGTACCGAACTGGCGCCGTCCACAACTGATGCCTCATACAATTCTCTGGGAATTGCCTGCATTGCGGCCAAGAATATCAGCGCATTGTAGCCAGTCCAACGGAAATTAACGATGGTGGCAATCGCTATGTGGCTCCAAATGGTGGAGGAAGTCCAGGCGACCGTGCCCAGCCCAAGCCCGCGCAACACGGTGTTGATCAGGCCCAAGTTGTTCGAGAACACTTGGCTGAAGATGATCGCGGCAGCCGAAGGGGCGATCACGTAGGGGAGCAGAACACCCATGCGCCAGAAGGTTTTGGCCCGCAAGTTCTGGTCCAGAATGTAAGCGACCAGCAAAGCCAAAATCATTTGGGGGATGGTGGAAAGCAAGAAGATTGAGAAAGAGTTGCGCAACGCAATCCAGAAATCGTGTTGCAGCAAAACCCATTGGAAGTTGCCAAAGATTGAGGCCGCGTTCCCGTTATCGCAAAGGGCGCCGCAAATAGCAACGCCGCCGTCACCCGTTAGGGTGTTCCATTGGCGAGTGGCCACATAAGCGGTGTAAATCAAGGGGAATAGCCCGGTGACCGCAAAAAGCACAAAGAAGGGGGCGATATACAAATACGGGGATAACTCGAAATCCCAATGCCCGCCGCGCCCAATAAGCCAGCCCACTACCGCGCCAACTATTGCGAGTAACGCAAGACCGAGCATTTGGCCCAATTCGGAGTTTCCGAGCACGCCCGCAATCAGGCCACCGCCCACGTAACCGATGAGGCCACCCACTAGCGCGCCGATCAGCGCTCCAGCAATCGCCTTTACTACCCGAGGCACCCCGTGAGTGGTGATCGGGTGCGCGGCCTTGTTCGCGGCCCACGCTTGGGCGGCGTTTTGCGCCGGGTCGTAACCCTCGTACTGGTCCGCGTAGAACTCAGTCCACGCCGCGCCGTCCCAATACCGTTGGCGGCCACCGCCATCGTCGTACCAACCGGCGGGGGTAGCCGCCACAGCCGCGTCGGAGGTTTGTGTTGTCATTATTCACTCTCTCGCCATTGAGAACACCGTTAAAAGCCGCAAAGTATTTTTTAGGCCCCTGTTACCCGCAATTCCATATTTGCCTGCGCGGTGTTACCGCGCTGATAATACGGGCAGACTTTACCTAATAACACTTGCGCGGTAGCACCGCGCTGTTAAATATTGTGTTTGCGCTAGGGCAGTTGCCTAAAAAACCATAAAAAACGAAAACATTTAGGGTTTCCCTTGGGTGCTAAGCGTATTATGCCGCCAGCACCCAAGGGGAACCAAAACAACTAATTACCCGAGCGCCCGAACGTCAGTTACCCACTGATTCCAAGATTGCTCTGGCGACATAGTGCGATCCACATCCACGCGGTTGAGGGCGTCAGCCATCTTGGTTTGGATGTCGAAATACTGCGCGCCCTTGAACGGCACCACGGTAACGGCCGCAGCCCGGTTAGCGAAGATCTGGCCCACCGGAGCGTTGTTCAAGAAAGGCTCAACCTTGTTGGAAACGCGCGGGTCGGCCTGCGCCGTTGGCGAACTCGGGAAGTTGGACGCCGCCTCGAACACAGCAGCTTGCTGCTCGGGTGCGGTGATCCAGGCTGCCAACTCGGCAGCCTCTTCCTGATGGGTGCCTTGGCTCGGCACAACTAGGAACGAGCCGCCCCAGTTACCGCCGCCACCAGGGAATACGTTCGCGATGTCCCAGCCGACGAAGTTGTCGCCCGCGTTGCCCTTGATGTTGTTGATGATCCACGCCGGGCACAGCATGACGGCGAACTGGTCGGTGCTCATCGCAGCGTTCCAGTCCGGGCTCCACTGACCCAAACCGGCGGACTGGCCGTCAAGCGCGGCCGCTGTCAACTGGTTGTAAAGGTGCTGAGCTTGCGTGTTGTCGGTGGCGATGATGTTGCCGCTCGAATCAACCCAAGAGTACTCGATCTGGTTGACCATGCCCTGGAACAGAGCGGCCGAGCTGTCGAAGAACGGACGACCAGTAGCCTGATGGTACTGCGCTCCGACTTGGAAGAACTGGTCCCAAGTGGCGTTGTTGCCGCCGAAGAGGGCCGCAACTTCTTCGCGATCCGTGGGCAGGCCAGCCTCAGCGAACAGGTCGCTGCGGTAGCACAAGCCCTCCGGGCCGATGTCGGTGCCGAAGCCCAGCACGCGGCCGTCCGGGGTAGTGGCCTGGGCGACCTTCCACGGCATCCAGTCGTTGCTGCCAGCGTACTGCTGCAGGTTCACGAAGTGGTCAGGCAACGCCATGATCGAAGGCATCCAGTCCACGTCCACCGCTTGGATGTCGTAGGCGCCGGAGCCGGCCGAAATGGCGGTGTTGAAAGCCGCACGGGCGTCGTCCGAGGTGGCGGCTACGGTTTCGTTGACCGTAACGCACGGGTGCTCCGCATGGTACTTGTCCCACAGGTCAGCGCCCGGACGGTCGCCCGAAGGCGCGCCGAAACCGAAGTTGTTGAACGTGGAAACGGTCAGCGTCACCGGGTCCCCAGCGCACTCACCCGCAGGCACCGTTGCCACGGGCTGCGTGGGAGTGGGGGCGGTTTCCACCGTCGCTGGGCGGTTGCAAGACCGAGCCAACCACCAAATCAAGCCGCCCAAGAGCAGCAGGCCGAGCAGCCACCACAGCCAGCGCAGCGGGTTAGGGGCCGGAACCTCTTCCACCACTGGCTCAACCACGCGAGGCGGCGGAGGCGGGGGCGGCGGTGCAACTGCCACTACCGGCGGCGGAGGCGGAACAACCACCTCTTCCTCTTCGATCACGTAGATTTCCGGCTCGTTGTCAAGCCACACATTACCGTCCCAATAGCGGCGCGCCCCGGCGTCGTCCACTTGCCAGCCAATATCCCTTGGCATTACAGCCTCCTTTGAAAGAGCTTTTGGGCGCTAACGTTTTGGCAGGTAGCAGCCCAAAAAAAATCCTTACAGGGCTATCTCACTCCCACTTTAGGTATGGCGCAACCGCTAGCGGGGGCGTGTTGTTCGCTTTGGGTGAAGGCTGATTGTTGGGGCGTTTTTCGCGCCCTAAATGGGCGAAATGCCGCCTATGCGCTGCTGTTTTAAAGCTGCCGATAACCGTAGAAGTCGGTCAGTTCGCGGTTGACCCAAGTGAGTTCGCCGTCCAGGCCGGTGTGGCCTTTGGCGTCCGCAATGCCGAGGTCTAGGTACTGGCCCCAGTTCTCGTCCACAACGGCGGCGTTTGCCAGGCCGTTCTTGATTACCTGATCGCGCAACAGTGTGAGGTCGCCATCAAGCATGAACCCGGCGCTGACCCAAGGCATTGCGGCTTTGGCGCCGTGAATCTGGGTGCGGCCGCCGCCCGCCATGCGGGTGTCGTCCCAGCCGCCATCTATGGCGGTCACCAATTCGGCTGCGCCGAGGGCTTTGAGCAGTTTTTGGGCGGCTGCGGTGTTCTTGGTGAACCAGATTTGGGCCACTTCGACGGCTTGACGGTTGCCGGTTGCTGTTGTCGTTGCGTCTGCTCGTGCTGGTGTCGTTGCGTCTGTTCGTGCTGGTTTTGTTGCGTTTGCGGCTGCTGCTTGCGCTGCTGCTGGTGCGGCGTAGTCGGTGATGTCCACCAGGAAGGTGAGGCCGTCCGGCGCGGTGACTTGGAGGGCCGTGCCGTGGTCGGTGTCCACGGCCTGAGCGCGGATGCGGTCGCCGTCTGCCTCGTCATCGCCGTCATGCTCGTAACCGCCGTCACATGCGTCACCGTCTGAGCCGTCGCAGAGGGCGGCTGCCACCGCTTTCAGCGTTTCCATGTCTGGAACCACGAACCCGAGTTTTGAGGTGCCGTTGAGGGGGTCGCTGGCGCCGACTTCGTGGATGGCAACCACGCCGCCTTTTGGCGCGGCGAACTCCTGCCAGGGCTCACCTGCGGCCCCGACGATCCGGGTGAGGCCGAGCGCCTCTACCGCCTGTACCGTACCTGTGACGTTGACGGTGAAGTGGATGGGGCGGGTGGTGATTTTCAAGTCATTGGTCATTTTAATTCCTGTCTGTGTTGGGGTTGGGGGCGCGGTCTAGGCTTGTGCCGCTTTGGTGGCCGGATTGGATTTGGCTGCCGGGGGCGATTCGAGGTATGCGGTGAGGGCCGCTTCGACCAGGGCCGAAAGGCTGGTGCCTTGGTCAATGGAGCGGTGTTTCGTGGCGGTGATTAGGGCCGCTGGGAGGTACACGTTGAACTGCACCTTGGCGGGCGCTTTCTCGGCGGGGGATTTCTCTGGCGTTTTGTCCATGCTAGTATGCTAGCATGATAGCAATGGGCGGTCAAGGCCGACGCGCGGGATCAGGCGGTGGTTGACGCGCGGTATTTCGCGCGCCCGCCTGTCGAAACCACCATTGCCGAAACCGCTGGTGGTTTCGACAGGCTCAACCAACTGGGCGGCTCAACCACCAAAGACGAAACCGCTGGTGGTTTCGACAGGCTCAACCAACTGGGCGGCTCAACCAACGGGGTTCGCTCAACCTTCAGTGCCAAAACCGCAGGTGGTTTCGACAGGCTCAACCAACTGGGTAAGCTCAACCAAACAGTTCGGCTAGCGGGGTTTCTAGGGCGGGGGATTCGATGAGAGTGACGGCTCCTAATTCGATGTCAGCGGGTTGCGGCGCCGCCGTTCCGGGTTGCAGCGTCGCCGCGCGCCCCCAAGCAATCGCGTGCCGCAAGGCGGCGGAAAAGTCGTGTCCGCGCTGGTAGGCAGCCAAAAACCCGGCTAGCGAAACGTCGCCCGCGCCCACGGTGGAGCGCGGCACCAAAGCCGGGCCGCCCGCCCAAGCCCACGATTCGGCGGTCGCCAGCAGCCCACCTGCTGCCCCCAGCGTGACCAGCACGGCCTCATTTCCCTGAGCAATAATCTCCAGGCAAGCCGTCCGAACCTCCCCGATTGTGCGCAAAGGCTTCCCGCACAATTCAAGCAGTTCCTCCAAATTGGGTTTCAGCAAGAAAATGCCCCCGCTGGTGACGGCTTTCGCAAGAGCCACCCCCGAGGAATCTATGGCCACTGAGATATTGCAAGCCTTTCCTATCTCGACGAGCCTGCAATAAAAATCGGGCTGAAATCCGAGCGGCAAACTCCCGGCGCCCACAATAATCGTTTCGCTGGCCTGCTGGCTGGCAGCCAGATCCTTAACAGCACCGAGTAAGGCGGCTTCCTCGGCAGGGGAGAGCGCGGCGCCCGGGGGGTTGATCTTTGCGGTAACGCCTAAACCGTCCACCACCGTGAGATTTGAGCGGGTTTCGCCAGCAGTCGCCACCGGACAAATAGGCAAATCCAAAAGGTTTAGGCGGCTCACCAATTCTGCTCCACTTTGCCCGCCCGCTGGAAACACTGACATGGTGGGCACATTGTGGGCTAACAAAGCTCGGGAAATGTTAACGCCTTTACCGCCGGGGTCAACCCGGCTAGCGGTGGCGCGTTGCACCTCACCAACCCGCAATTCAGTCACCTCAAAGGTGCGGTCTAGTGCCGGGTTTGGCGTGACACAGATAATCATCTCGGGCTAGGTAGCCAGCCGGGCCAAGGTGAGCGCAATCTGGAGCACAAAGGAATCACGGGGGATTTGCGGGTCAAAGCCAGTGAGTTCTGTAACCTTTTTGAGGCGGGAGCGCACCGTGTTGGTGTGCGCGTTAATGGAGCGAGCGGCGCCCTCGATGGAACGCCCGGTGTCCAAATAGGCAGAAAGCGTCTCAAGCACGCCCGGCCCTGCAGCGGCTAAAGGCTGATAGCAGGTGGCCACCAGCGCGGCTTTCGCGGTGTCATCCCCCAGCAAAGCGCGTTCGGGCAAAAGGTCAGATGCGTAAGCGGGCCGAGGCGCCTCCGGCCATCCGGCGCAGGCCGCGAAAGCCGACAATGCTGCCGTGGCCGCTGGGCCAGCCTCGCCGATGGACGGTACGGCAGGCCCGATCACCACCGCCCCAGGCTCGAACCGGGGCAGCAACCCGGACACCACTTTAAGCGGGTCGCTCGCGCCGCCCAGCACCAGAATAACCCGGCCATCTTGAATCCCAACCAAAGCGTCGCTGGCGTGTCGCCGGGCCGCGCGCCGCAATTCCCGCGCGTCGCTCTCAGTGAAACTTGGCCCAGCTTTGCCGACCACCACCACGGTGTCGCCCTTGCCGCTCCAACCGAGCACTCCAGCTCGCGAGCGCATTTCCTCCAACCCGGCGCCCCGCACCAGGCTGTCCACCGCCAATGCCTCCAAGCGGGCGTCGGCGGCGCCTCGGGTTTCAGCGGCCGCAGCGTAAATCTCGGCAGCGGAGAAAGCGACGTCGCGGCTGTACTGCAACACCGCTTCGCGGATTTCGATCTTGGTGCCGGGCAGGGCGTCCTCGGCCTCCTCGACCGCGTCCACGATCACGCGCACCAAGGCCAGGGTCTGTTGCAACGAGAACGAGTTGGTGAGTTCGCGGGGGGCGGCATCGAATATGGCGGAAACTTGGTACGGCGCCCGCTCCGACCTCGTGGCCTGGTTGGCAGTGCCGCTGGGCGGGGGTTGCGTGCCGCCGGGCGGGCTTGGCGTGCCGCTGGGCGCGCTGGCGTACCACTTGACGAACGAGTTAATGCCCGCCTGGGTCACCAAAGACACCTGCTTGCGCACCTCGGGGTCGAGGGTGGCGTACCAGGAGAGTTCGCGCGCCACTCGCCGCTGCGCCGCCTGATTCAGGATGGCGGCGCTAGCGGCGAGGTCGTTCTTAGCCGTCGCCGCCCTCATTGCCTGAGGCGCCCGCGTTCACGTTATGCAACTGATACCGCTCGATGGCCTGCGCCACCACGCCGGGGTCAACCTCGCCGCGCCGCGCCAAGGTCTGCAAGGTCTTGACGACCATCGAAGGGCCGTCAATCTTGAAGAAGCGCCGCGCCGCCGGGCGGGTGTCGGAGAACCCGAAACCGTCCGCGCCCAAAACCTCGTACTCGCCGGGCACCCACTTGCGGATCATGTCCGGTACCAGGCGGTCGTAATCCGAGGTGGCGATGAACGGGCCGTCGGCCCCGGCCAGTTTCGCGGTCAGGTACGGGGTGCGGATCGGGTCGCCAGGGTGCAAGAAAGCGTCCTGATCGGCCGCAATCGCGTCCCGGCGCAACTCGTTCCACGAGGTCACCGACCACACGTCCGCCGAAACCCCCCAATCGGCGCGCAGCAGCCGTTGCGCCTCCAAGGCCCACGGCACCGCCACACCAGAGGCCAGTAGTTGGGCGCGCGGCCCGCCGCCGTTGTCGGAGGCCACGTGGTGGATCCCCTTGAGGATGCCATCGACATCCACGTCGCTTGGCTCGGCAGGCTGCGGCACCGGCTCGTTGTACACGGTCAGGTAGTACATGACGTCGCGCGAACGGCCCTGCGCGTCGTGCAGATCGTCGGGCGACTGCTGGCCGTACATGCGCTCGATGCCGTCGCGCACTATGTGGCGGATCTCGTAGGCGTAAGCCGGGTCATAGGTGATGACGGCGCGGTTCGGGGAGGCCAGCAGCGGAGACTGCCCATCGGCGTGCTGTAAACCCTCACCGGTCAAGGTGGTGCGGCCCGCAGTGGCGCCCACGATGAACCCGCGCACCAGTTGGTCGGCCGCCTGCCAGAACGAATCGCCCACGCGCTGGAAACCGAACATCGAATAGAAGATGTACCACGGAATCAGCGCCTCGCCGTGTGTCGAGTAGGCCGACCCGGCCGCGTTGAACGCCGCCACCGAACCGGCTTCGGTGATGCCGGTGTGCAGCATCTGGCCGTCGGTCGCCTCCACATACTTCATCAGCGACGCGCTATCCACGGCCGTGTACTGCATACCCAAGGTGTTGAAGATGCGCGCGGTGGGGAAGATGGACTCCATGCCGAAGGTTCGAGCCTCGTCGGGCACAATCGGCACAAAGCGTTCCCCGATACCGGGTTCTTTCATCAAGTCCTTGAATAAGCGAACAACTGCCATCGTGGTGGCGTAATCGCGCTTGGAACCGGTGGCAAGGGAGGCGAAAGGTTTGTCCGATGGCATCGGCAACGGGGTGAACTCGTGCTTTCTCAAAGGCAGGAAGCCGCCCAATTTCTTGCGCCGGTCAAGCATGTACTTAATAACCGGATCGTCAAAACCAGGGTGGTAGTAAGGAGCGTTGTAAGGGTCCTCCAAAGCCTCGTCAGGGATAGGTAATTGCAGCCTGTCGCGCAAATCCTTCAACTGGTTCGAGGTGAGCTTCTTCATCTGGTGCGTGGAGTTCTTGGCCTCAAAGCCTTCACCCAAGTTCCAGCCCTTAACGGTTTGCGCCAAGATGACGGTTGGGGCGCCAGTGTGAGCCCGCGCGGCTGCGTAGGCGGCATAGACCTTGCGGTAGTCGTGGCCGCCGCGTTTCAGGTTCCAGATGTCGTGGTCCGACATTCCGGCCACCAATTTGGCAGTGCGCGGATCGCGGTCAAAGAATTGCTCGCGAATGTAGGCGCCGGATTCCGCGCGGTAAGTCTGGTAGTCGCCGTCCAGGGTGTCGTTCATCAAGTGGACTAAGGCGCGGTCTTTGTCGGCGTTGAGCAGGGCGTCCCATTCGCGGCCCCAAATCACCTTGATTACGTTCCAGCCAGCGCCCTTGAATTGCGCCTCGAGTTCTTGGATGATTTTGCCGTCGCCGCGAACCGGGCCGTCCAGGCGTTGCAGGTTACAGTTGATCACGAAAGTCAGGTTGTCCAACTGCTGGTAGGCGGCCCACTGGATGGCGCCACGGGTTTCCACCTCGTCGGTTTCGCCGTCGCCTACGAAGCACCAGACGTCCTGCTGGGAGGTGTCTTTGATGCCTCGGTTGTGCAAATACCGGTTAATCCAGGCCTGATAAATTGCGCCGATGGGGCCCAAGCCCAAAGAAACGGTGGGGAACTCCCAGAACTCGGGCATGTTGTGCGGGTGCGGATAGGAGGACAAACCGTTTTCGGACTTTTCTTGCCTAAAGCCGTCCAGGTCTTTCTCGCTCAAGCGACCCTCAAGGAAAGCGCGCGCGTAATTGCCGGGCGAACTGTGCCCCTGCCAGAAAATCTGGTCGCCGCCGCCGGGGTGATCCTTGCCCCTGAAGAAGTGGTTCAGCCCCACCTCATACAAAGTCGCCAAAGAGGCGTAAGAGGAAATGTGGCCGCCCACACCCAAACCGGGGCGTTGCGCCTTGGTGACCATCACGGCCGCGTTCCAGCGAATTAGGCGGCGATACAGCCGCTCCATGTTTTCATCGCCCGGGAAATAGGGTTCCTCATGCACGCCGATGGTGTTCACATAAGGCGTCGCGTAATCGTGGGGGATGGAAACGTTACGCTCGCGCGCGCGGCGCAATAAATTGAGCATGACGTAACGAGCGCGGGGGCCGCCTTTGTCATCAACAAGCCCGTCAAAAGAATCAACCCATTCTTCAGTTTCTTGGGGGTCAATATCTGGAACAGTGCTCAACATGCCGTTAATTAGCGGGCCGTGAGTGTGGGCGTCGGTGGACACGTGGTATTCCCCTTTTTTCCTGGTTACATTAGTTGTGGCGTGAAAAGAACTATTTGCTGCGCCCGCGATTCGACAAAGCGGTAGCTGACCAGTTCGGTGCAATCTCAAAAGTGTTCATGGCGTGCAAGCCGGTAATGTCTGCGGCGTCCTCAATTTCGGCGTGTGACACGAATCCGGTGCGCCCGGCTTTGGGGGTGAACACCCAGATAGCGCCGCCGTCCTCAAGCATGTTCATGGAATCAACCAGCATGTCGGCCAAGTCGCCGTCATCGGTCCGCCACCAGATAACCACGGCGTTTGCGACATCGCCGTAGTCCTCATCAGCGAGTTCGCTGCCAGTAACATCTTCGATGGCTAGGCGCACCTCATCGGCGACATCATCATCCCAACCGAACTCCTGCACAACCTGGCCGGGGCCGAAATTCAGCCGATCAATTTTTGCCACTTGGGCTTAGTCCCTTCCCGAATACTGCGAACACTGTCCATTGGGCACGCTCGGCGCCCACTTTGAGGTCAAATGTAGCCTATCACGCGCGTCGGCGATTCCGCTTGGCACGGGGAGTGTTTCTTGCGCGCGCCTTTGTGCGTGCGGGAATAGCGTGCAGAAGTCATCTGCGGGATTTGTGTGGGCTTCGTGCGAGAGGTTTGGCCTTGCTAGGTGCGCGGCGGCAGCGCGGTGAGCACCTCCGCGTTGGTGAACTCGGCAGCCTCCATTGTGTCGCCCAGTACGGCTCGCATCAGGTAATGCCCGGTTTGGATCGCCGGGTCGAGGTTTGGGGCGGCGTCGGTTGCCGCGTCCAAGTCTGTCGTGAGGTTGAGGAAAGCGGCGCGGACGGGCTTAAGGTCACGGTTGTCGGAAAGACAATCGCCGAGGAGGCCGGTGGTATCGGCGTACTGAGAAAGTAGGGCGGCCATTTGCGCGCGTCCAGCAGCCGGGGCGGCGGGGGAGTCGTATTGCAGCCGCCTGGCTAGCACGCGCAGCGACCGCATTGCGCGTTCTAGCATCACGTTTTGCCGTTCCAGCCGGGATATTTCGGGCAAATATTTCCGATTTATCGTCAGACGCGACCGGCGCCGCTTTTCCCCAGCCGTGGTGATGGCCTGATCCATATGCTGATCAAAACTGCGCCCTTGCTCCAGCGCTGCCGCCATCAAATGGGTGTCGCCGCGTAAAACCCCCGCACTCAACATCCGCGCGGTAGCCGCCAAAGCTGCCGCCCCCTGCCCAGCCGCCGCCCGCAAGGAACCGCGCGGATCGTTCGGCGTGCAAATAACGAAGAGCAGGGCCACTGCGCTGCCGACCACGGCGTCCAAAGCACGGGCGTACGGCCCGCCCGTGATGGTGGGCAACCCAGCGATGACGATAGCCTGCGCGCCCGCTTGGGTGGTGAACAGCGCCCCGGCGTCAAACAGCCGCGCCAACAACGCCGAAACCGCCAGCACTAAAGTAAGTTGCCACCAGCCCGAACCAATCGTGCGCACCACCAAATCCCCAAGCGCGACGCCCAGAGTGACCCCGAGCGCGATCTCGCCCGCCCGCCGAATGTCGCGGTCAAAACTCCAGCCCAAACACATCCAGGCCGCGATGGCTGCGAAGAAGGGTTGCGCGTGCCCAAACAGTCTCGAAGAGAGCTGGTAAGCGAGTGCAGCAGCGACACACGCTTGTAAAATGGGCCAAAACGCCCGCTTTGCTCGAAGAATACCGGCCTCCACTTGCGCAATATTACGCGCCGCGCTGGTAATTGCCGCTCGGTGTGGCAGGATGGGGGCATGGTTCAAAATGACAATCGTCTCCTTACTACCGTCACCACTCGCGCCACCCAGCAGCCGCAACTCGGCTCGCGTGTAGTCGGCGCTGCTGCGGGCGCGCTCGCGGGCGCTATCCTGCCTATCCCGTTTGTTGGCCCCGTCGCGGGCGCCATTGTGGGCGGCGTTTTCGGCCCTCGCATCGGCGTGGTGAACAAGGCCTCTGATGCGGCAGTTTCTAAATTGGGGCAGTGGGCTGGGCGCAGGTAAGCGCCTCACCCTGTGACCAGCAGTAAATCGGGGGAAAACTCCGAATCTTTGCGCCCCGACACCGTTGCAGTGGTGGCGGGGCGCCCAGCTCGGGAGCAAGGGAACGCGCTCAACCCGCCCGTGGTTTTCACCTCCACCTATTATTCTGCGGGGGTTCCGGGCGAGGGGTTGGTTTATGCGCGCGTGGACACCGAAACTTGGCAGCCCTTTGAGGAAGCTTTGGGCTTGCTCGAAGGCGCCGAGTTGCCCGCCCTAGTTTTCGGGTCGGGGTTGGCTGCGATTGCGGCGGCGCTTTCCTTACTGCCGGTGGGCGGTACGGTGGTGGTGCCTCGGCACGCCTATCAGATGGCGTTGGCTTATTTGGATGACGGCGCCGCCAAGTACGGTTGGCAGGTGCGCCGGGTTGATATCGCCGACACCGCTGCGGTTCTTGCCGCGCTGGATGGTTCGGACGTTTTGCTGGTCGAATCGCCCACCAACCCAATGCTGGAAGTCGCTGACCTGCCGGTGTTGCTCGCGGCAGCTAAAGAGCGCAACGTTATTACTTTGGTGGATAACACTTTTGCTACGCCGCTGGGGCAGCAGCCCCTAAAATATGGCGCAGACGTGGTGATTCATTCGGTCACCAAATATCTGGCTGGGCACAGCGATGTGGTGCTTGGCGCTTTGGTTACGAACAGCCCGCAGTTGCGGGAGGAATTGAAGCAGTATCGCTCGTTGCATGGGGCGGTGGCTGGCCCGATGGAGGTGTGGCTGGCCTTGCGCGGCCTGCGCACTTTAGGTTTGCGCTTGGATCGCGCCCAAGCTAACGCCGCCGAACTGGCAAAGCGTTTGGCGGCCCACCCGAAAGTGACTCAGGTGCGCCACCCGTCGCTGCCGAATGACCCCGGACATGAGCGCGCGGCGGCGCAGATGAACGGTTTCGGGGCGATTATTGGTTTGCGCCTTTTGGCAGGTGCTGGGGCCACTACGGCAGAAACCGCTGACGCTTTCATCAGCGATTTGCGCCTTTGGGTGCCGGCCACCTCGTTGGGCGGGGTTGAGTCCATGATCGAACGCCGCCGCCGCTGGCCTAGTGAGTCCAAGACAGTCCCAGAGGATTTTATTAGGCTCTCGGTTGGTATTGAGAACCTTGAGGACCTCTGGGCTGACTTGGCCCAGGCGCTGGATAAAATCGCTGGGTAAAATCTAGCCGCCCAGCAGGGCGACTAGCCGCCTAGCAGGGCTATCTGCGACCGCAGTTGCTCAGAGAGCAGGGCAGCGGTGAGGTTGGTTTCGCTCATCAGGTGCGCGGCCGTGGCAACGTGGCGCGGCGTCTGGGAGGGGTGCGCGTAGTCCTCCAACATGCAGTGCCCGGCCTCGTGAGCATCAAGGGCATTAGCGACATCACGCAACTCTTCGACAGACTCAATACTTAGGGTGTCCGCTAAGTAACTCATTTATGCCTCCTTGATTGGTTTGGGTATTTCTTTAAGTTCTTGTGAACCCAAAGATACGCCCCGCTCCCGCCCAAAATTGCCAAAGTCGCCTGTGGCACGCTAATTTGGCGGGCGAAAT
>JAITCS010000087.1 GCA_031282935.1 Cellulomonadaceae bacterium | reverse complement strand
CGCCCCACCAGTTGAGGAAGTAAAAGTTGGCATTGCGATTTTGCAATCCTTGAATTTGCGGGAACGGAAACTTGAGATTGTTTCGTGCCCAAGTTGCGGGCGCGCGCAAGTGGACGTTTGGACTCTCGCAGATCAAGTCACCGAAGGGTTGAAAGGCATTGACGTGCCCTTGCGGGTGGCGGTGATGGGTTGCGTGGTCAATGGGCCGGGGGAGGCGCGCGAGGCCGACCTGGGCGTGGCATCAGGCAACGGGAAAGGCCAGATATTCGTCAAGGGCGAGGTGATAAAAACCGTGCCCGAGGGGCAAATAGTGGAAACTCTCTTGGCTTTATCGGCTGAAATCGCTGGAAAGATCGCGGCCGAGGCGAATCACCCGGAGGGCCAGCCCTCAGTTGAGGTGCTCACTCCAGTTGGGCCGCATTTCCACTGATAAACCCTGGGATCGCTTCCATTTGCCTCAAGTTTTCCGTTACTAGCATGACTGAGTATGCACAGGCACTGGAGTTTTGTGCGCTTGATCCGGTTGCTGCCGTGGCGGCAGCGGCGCGGATAGAGGCGGCAATGGCCGCTGACCGGATTGAGGCCGGTCGGAAAGAGGCGGCGCATCGAATCGGTGAGAAAGCGGCGACGCCCCGGGTTCAGGCGGAGGTGGCGGCGGCGGTGGCGGGCGCGGCTAGGTTAGGGGAAGCGGATTCGACCGGAACGGATATCAAAGCACCTCGACACGGTAGCGGTGTCGCCGACATTCGCGCAATAACGACAACACTTGGCGATATTTGGCAGTGGCCAAGTGAGGGTCCGATAAAGGTATTGGCCTGGGCCGGGGGCAACCTACTCTTTGTGGTACCGCAACCACTCTCCGATTCTGACAAAGAAATGGCTCTAAAGGCGTTTGTGGCCCAAAGTAAATACTGGGGAGCAAGGTGTTCGTCAATAGTGGGTCCCACAGAATTCTTAACGCCATTCTGGCAACAACTCGCAAAGCATTGGCCTTACGCGCGCGAGGTACGCGACAATCAGCCGCTATTGTCATTATCAGAACAACCCAAAAGCAATATTGACCCGGAAGTGAACGCGAGTCGGATATCTGAACTCGACCTAATTCTACCCGCAAATATCGCAATGTTCACCGAAGAAATGGGCTACTCCCCGCTCCGATTCGGTGCCCACACTTACCGCCAACACGTCGCCAACCTGATAAATGCCGGGCACTCGTTTCGCCGTCTGGGCCCACCCCCGATACCCACAAGCGGCGCGGCGCCACCCCCGCAGCAGGTGATTTTCAAGGCCGATGTTGGCCAAGCGGCCCTCGGGGTGGCGCAGCTTCAAGGTGTTTGGATTCACCCCGACCGGCGCGGACAAGGGCTGGCCAAGCCTGCGCTCGCAGCAGCGATCCGGCAGATTCAACAGACCATAGCCCCCACCGTGGCGCTGTATGTGAACCACTCAAACCGGCGCGCGCGCCATATCTACGCCGACCTCGGCTTTGCGCAGGTGGGCACCTTCGCCACAGTGTTGCTGTGAGCCATCCCGGCACTCACCCTGGGCTGGTTCAGGGAAATCGCAACCCACCCTGATTTAGTTTTCAGGAAAATCAGGGTTGATTCAGGGCAACACCCAATGTTGGGCGGGGCTGCGGCGCCGCTATCGTAAGGGTTATGACAAATCTCCTTGCCCCGCCACGCTCAACCACTATGGAGCTAGCGCAAATGCCATCGAATACCGTTTTTGCACTGCCGCAGAAAACAAGCGCACCAACCGCATTGCAGACCGTAAATCTCACTAAAAATTACGGTAATTTTGTGGCCTTGGATAATGTGTCTATCAACGTTAGTCAAGGTGACATTTATGGATTGGTTGGTCGCAATGGCGCCGGGAAAACCACATTGTTCAAGTGCGTTATGGGTTTGACAAATCCCTCCAGCGGCCAGGTTCTTCTTGGTGGTGAAGCTCGCCATCTTGATGCGCACCGCCGCGAAATGGGGTTTATGATTTCCCCATCGTTCTTCCCATATCTGAACCCGATGGAGAACCTGCAATACTTGTGCCGAGTAAAAGGGATTAACGGGGCGGCTCGTAATCGTGAAGTGAATCGGCTGCTTGATTTGGTTGGCTTAGCGGGGGTGGATAAACCTTTCAAAGCTTTCTCATTGGGCATGAAGCAGCGCCTGGGCATTGCGGGTGCATTGTTGGGCAGCCCGCAGATGGTTATTCTGGATGAGCCGATTAATGGTCTTGACCCCCAAGGAATCATAGATATTCGCAAGATTATTTCTGAGGTTCACGCCACGCAGGGCACCACTTTTATCGTTTCCTCGCATATTTTAGCGGAATTGGATTTGGTAGCCACCAAGTTTGGCTTTATTGACCACGGCAAATTGCTGCAAGAAGTTTCCCATTCGGAATTGCACCAGCAAACTCAGCGCACCTTGGAAATTGTCTCCGATGATCCCGCCAGGGCTGCGCAGTTATTGCAAGCTGCTGGAGTGGCGCCAGAAACGATGGAAGTTCACGTGGACGAAAGCGCGGGATACCCTGAATACACGCTGGTGCTCAACGAAGGTATGAGCCGTTCGGCTGAGTTCACCAATTTGTTGGTAACGAACGGGATTTCTGTTTCTGATATTCATCGGAAAGAAACCACCCTGGAAGACTATTTCATGAATCTAGTTGGCGAATAGCTA
>JAITCS010000037.1 GCA_031282935.1 Cellulomonadaceae bacterium | reverse complement strand
GCCGGTTCTGATGCCTCCGGTTACGATACCGCCGATCCCAGCGGATCCGGATCCGACGCCTCCGCCTCCACTGCCGCCGATCATCCTGCCCGAAACCCCACCTGTCTTCCTGCCCGTGACGCCGGTGACCCCCATTACGCCGCCGTATTACCCGGTAACGTACATTCCTGGGGAAGCTCCCGAACTGGGCGAAACGGCCGTTGTGCCCGCCCCCGAACTCCCAGAAGTTCCCGACGTTGCCATTACCGGCCAAGCTCCCGAGGTTCCTGTCACCGGCCACCCCGCCGCCACCGCACCCGAGTTGGCGCTAACCGGCGCCGACCTTTCTTTCTTGTTCGCCGCACTTGGGGCCTTAACCATCGGGTTCCTGATGTTGGTGAAGCGCCGCCGCCGTGATCAGGCACAAACCCCCGCCGAAATCCAAGGAGGCGTAGCGTAATGGTCGCTTACCCGAAACTCCCCAAGCGCGCCGATGTTCGGGCCGCGCAGCTCGGCGCTGCCACCGAAGTTCGTCCGGGCTTTGACAATCCCGCCGCCAAAAAGGCGCGCAAATCGCCGTGGCTGGGTTTCCGCACTCAGGTAGCCGCCGTGCTAGGCTCGGTGTTAGCCGTTGGGGCTCTCACCGGCTCTACGCTCGCGCTCTGGAACACCACGGCGCCCATTGTTTTTAGCGCGGAAACTGCGGCGACTATTACTTCGGGGGAACTGACTCTCGACCTGGGTAAAGCGGGTGCGGTTGAGTATGACGGCTTGGTTGCCACCCAGACCTTCACCGGGACGCTGACCCGCGAGGGTGACAACCTGGTGGCGCAACTGGCTGTCACCGTTGCCGTGCCTGAGGGCATTTCCGATGTGTCCGCCACCCTGTTGGTTGAGCCCTTTCCGGCGGTTGAGCCCGTCGAAACCCCGGCGGTAGAGCCCGTCGAAACCACCCCACCGGCGGTTGAGCCTGTACCCCCGGTGGTTGAGCCTGTACCCCCGGTGGTTGAGCCTGTCGAAACCACCCCCCCGGTGGTTGAGCCTGTGTCGGTCGCTGCGCTCCCTGTGCCCTCCTGGCCCTCGGTAGAGTCCGCGAGCGGACTCTCCGCTCGGTCTGCGCCGGTCACCGAGACCACGGCGGTCGCTACCGTAACCACCGACCCGTTGGTTGAGCCTGTACCCCCGGTGGTTGAGCCTGTCGAAACCACCACTAAAACGTTCACGTTCGAGCTCCCACCCAGCATCGCGCGCACCCAAGCAGTAACCCTCGCAATCTCGGCCACCATCGCAGGCGAAACCACCAACGATTGGGATATGGACGACCGCGCTGACCGCCACGCCGCATACCTGTATCGCCTTTACAACCCCATCGAAATTGAAATCGAAATCCCGGTAGAAATCGCATTGCAGCAGGTCAGGCCGGAACCCGCTGGCTGGTCGGACACTTTCAGCCCGATCATCGTGGTGGAGCATAACGAGCCGAAAACCACTGGTCAATTCGAGATAACGGCCGCAATTTCGGTTGATGATGAACGAGTTCCCGATGAGGATGTGGCGGACTATGTCATAGCTGAACTGAGCCTAGCCTCCAACCATGACCACAACAATTCCGAACGCGCCGAACTGCAGCTCGAAATCACCCCGGCATTCTCCGACTTACTGTTTGAAGCCAGCCACGCGGTAGCGCTCGGTATCCAAGTAAACGTCACCGATTTCGACGATTTGCTGGGCGAGGGCGTGGGTTTGTTCTTCGAATCCGCCAATAATTCAGCCAATAATGAACCGGGCGCCGAAATCCCGGCCCTGGCAGAAGCAACCGTCCGCGCCTATTGGGTAGAAACCCTGGAACAGTGCGCATGGAGCGCCGCAGGCATAAACGGCGTGCCGCTCACCGCTAATACGCTCAACGGCTTGGGCGCGGACATCGAAGACGAAGAACTGGTGACTCCGACCAGCGATAACGGCACCCTCACGCTCTGCCTGATCTTCGCCGGTTTCGGCTACCAGCAAACCCAGTATGAAAACATCGCGACCGTGCGCGCCGTTTCCCCGCTCGGGGCAATCGTGATGCACTCCGACGCTTGGCAGGGCACATTCTGGGCACCGCCGCAGCAGTCCTTGGAAACCGATTACTACACCACCTACCTAACCTTTAGCTGGAAAGCAGGCTTGCAGTAATGAGAAACCTCTTTCGGACCTTCATAGGTGCCGCCACCACCGTGGCGCTCGCGGCCACCGCCGCTATCTCAACCGCTGGAGCTGCAGCCTCGGAACCGACGTTCACCGGGCCAGGAAACGCTTTCGCACCCCTAATTCACGACTACTCCTTGGGCTTGGCGGCCTGGAGTTGGGGCGCTGGTGCGGACAATCGCCTCGGCAACGGGGAAACCGGCAACCTCACTATTCCGGCTGCGGCTAACGTTCCCGCCGGGCAGGTGGCGCTGGGTAACGACTTTGGTGTGGTAATTGACGAGGGCGGCGTGCTTCACGCTTGGGGCGCTCGCGGTCTCGGCCAGTTGGGTCTGGGCTACCAGGCCACATTAGCGGTTAACCCCACGAACTTCCCGACCGCATCGTTCGGGGCTGGCTCCGGCACCGCACAAGACGGCGACACCGATTTCTTTGCCAGCGTGTTGCCGGTGGGCCAACATTGGGTGCGCGAGTTCACCCCGGCTGAAGGCTCTGGTGAAGATTTCGAGGCCGCGTCCGCCGCATGGGAGCCTTGGGAAGACGAGGAAACCGGCACGGTTGCGAACGTTTTTGACATTTGGGACGCGGTTGAAGAGGTATACGTTCCCCGAGTGTTCACTCGGGTAGCCGCTGGTGGCGACTTCGTTTTGGCCCTCGCCTCAGACGGCACCTTGTGGAGTTGGGGCGGCAACGCTCACGGCCAGTTGGGTCGCGGTTACGTTGGCGACGCCGTGCCGCAACACCTAGTTGACCTTTGGGCGCCAGCTTACTTGGGCACCCCGCCATCGGCCGCTTCCGGGGCTGGGCAAGTCACTCCCGCTCGGCTCGCGCACTTTTTGCCTCGGCAGGTAATGACCGGCGTAGTGGACATTGCCGCGACTTTGACCTCTGGCCACGCTTTGACCGCCAGTGGCGCCGTGTATTCCTGGGGTTCAAACACGAACGGTCAGACCGCGCTCGGCTTGAGCGCCGGTAACACCCTTTTGCCTGCGCTGGTTGATTTGGCACCGCTTGGGGCTGGCGCTCACGTTGTGGGGATTTCCGCTGGCAGAAACCAGTTGTTCCTTGAGGTTTCCGGCGCTGCGATTGCGATTGGTGAGCTTATTTCGGACGATGAGTACGAAGAAGACGAGTATGAAGAGGACGAGTTAGAGGATTCGGAATCTGCGGATTCGGATTATGCGGATTCTGATTACGATGAGGACGATTCCGACGCCCTTTACGAAGACGATTATTACGGCGATGACTATTCCGGCGACGGCGAGCTGATCGTTGACGGCGATACTGCCACAGATGATGATGTGCTCGCAGACGATGAGATACTCGCGGACGACGACCTTACCGCTGACGGTGAGCTGGTTGCTGGCGACCAGGAAGATATCATTGAAGAGGGCGACGACAGCGAGGGCGATGACAGCTCGCTCGATTCCGCCGTTCCTGATTCCGACGACGCGTTGGTAGTTAGCGACGACGATACGGACAACAACGATAGCGACCTTGATGGTTTGTCCGATGACGCCGCTGCCGGTTTTGACCCTATGCGCGTCGTCATTCCAGCCCTAGCGCAGCATGCGTTCGGAATCCTGCCGGTTCTCGCAATCCCTGCCCTGCTAAGCCTGCCTGTCTTCGCGGCGCTGGACGCCATTGCGGGCGGCGAAGCCGCTTATCTCACCGACGGCTACCCGGCATCTGAGGAATATACTTCGTCTGATGAAACCGACGCCGAAACGGGCGACAGCGACCTCGATCTTGCCGACACCCCAGTAGATGGCGATGTCACCACTGACGACACCGACGCCATTGACGACGAATCAGAGACTGACGACACGCCGACCCCAGATGTGGACGCCGATAACGAGCAAGCCTACGATGAAGACGAATATGCTGCGGGCGATTCTGCGGCAATTCCAGGTGCCGAATCTGAAACCGAATCGGACACCGCTGCATCTGCCGAGGCCGAAACCGACCCCGATGCAGAAGAAGACGATGAGGATGACGAAGACGGCGACGCGGAGCCTACCCTAAACCCGCTCCACCTAGCGATTGCGGCGCGCGTTGGCGCTGGCATGACCACTTGGTGGGGTGCTGGCCTGAACCAATTCAACATCAACGACGGCAATGCGGATCGAGTTGCTAACGCTAACGCTTCGCGCCAACTGGGCGTTACAAGATACGACGGCGACCAACACACGTTGGTTCGAATTGACGGTTTTGATGCGGTAGTGACTGCTTCCCAGACCTCAATTATGCAGCTAGTCACCACAAACTTCGGCATTTTCGCCCGGATGGGCGATGGTACGGTTTGGAGTCTCGGAGGTAACAACTTCGGTACCCGTGGGCTTGACGGCTTTACCACAGGTACTCCGGCGCAACCCGGCTCTGGAGTCGCAGGCACTTTCCCCGCTAACGCTGCTCTAACAACCTGGGTTAGTGACGGTACCCTACCCGCTGGTACGAATTTGCCGCCTTGGAACTCCGCACTTGGCATTGCCGCGCTGCAGCGGGTGAACTTCTTGGCTAATAACCCGACGCAGGTTCGTCATGCCCTGGCCAATGCTTTCGTTGTCAACATCGCCGCTGGCGCCGAATCTGTCTATGCCGTGGCGAATAGTGGCTTAGGCTTCGCTTGGGGCAATCAAACCCTTAGCCGCTTAGGTAACAACACAACCTCGGGGCAAGTTGCTACGCCCCAAGGTTTGCAACAAAACGACATGCGCGCCGCGAATGTTATAGATATCGCCGCTGGCTCCAACTTCGCGTTTGCCATAGTGGCGGGCACGGTTAAGCTCAACGCCGAAATCACGAGCTATGTGATGGGCGCGAATGGTGATCGCCAGGAGTTTATGACCGCCGATCCCGATTTCCGTACCGTTGCCTACCAAATCGTTGTGCGCAACGATGGCAACATTCTGCTGCGAAACATTGTGGTGACCGTCGCAAATGGCGTCCCGCACATTATTCCCGAGTTAGCCGCTGGACAGGCTATCACTCTCAATGGAACAGTGACGGCTACCGATTGGGAGTTTAGCACCCGTGGTTATCTCAGCCGTGACGTTACCGCCACAGCCGCCATCGGAGACCCGAGCCGCACCACCCACACGCTAGATAAGCAGTTTGGCAACGTGGCAGCCGTAGTGGAGGGCGCCCTTGGCATCACCATTGAAAAGGAAGCGTTCCTCGACCTACCTCCGGTGGCTATGAACCACATCGTCACTTGGGGGCACGTCCAACGGGGTTCGATTAATACCCAAAGCACCACGGTGCTGAATTTCGACTTCCGCAACCAACCCAATGTGGATCCCCACGCCTACGTCACCCAAATCGCCTCCGGAAATAGGCACTTTGTGGCCTTACTTTCTGACGGCTCAGTTTGGGTTTGGGGCGACAACCAGTGGAACTCTACGCTGTCCAACGCCCACTCAACGAACCGCCCGAGCACCAATCCGTGGCGCCAGAGCTTCGCCGGAAACAGCAACTTTACCCGCAACACCCCAGTGCGCGTGCCGTTCGGGGCCGACTGGAACCACGCCACTGCGTCCGGGGAAACCTGGGGCAACCGTCGGGCAGTGCAGGTGCGGGCAGGCTGGCGCACCAGTTGGGTGTTAGCCGATGACGGCACTGTGTGGGCTTTCGGCGACAACTACGCTGGCCAACACGGAGTTGGCGTACGAAACACTTCCAGTGGTAACGGAAGCAACGGACAGGTCAGCCACGCGCGCCGCGTTCAGTTCCCTGCGGGCACTCAAATCGTGGACGTGATCAACGGTAACTGGTTCGTGTTTGCGCTGGATTCCAACGGAAACATGTGGCAGTGGGGCCGCAACTGGGGCGGCGGTTTGGGCCTCGGTACGTCCAACACCAATTACAATCTCACGCCGGTACTCGTGAACCTGCCCCCTGGCTTTGTTCACGGTAGTGCCGCAGGCTCAGACATCGGGGTTCACAAAGTGATCGCGAAGGCCGACGTCGTGTTTATCCAGGGCACTGACGGTTCGCTTTGGGGCCGAGGGCGCAATGACAGAGGCCAGTTGGGGCGCGGTTTTAGGGGCAATAGCTCCGTACCGGCCAACCAGCGCACGGGTGGCATTGGGCCTGGCATCAACACCTGGGGCCGAGTCAACATCGACCTGGATGGGCACGAGATTCTTGCAATCTCGGCTGCGCCTGAATATGTGTTTGCGCTTGTGAGTGACGGATCCCTGTGGAGCTGGGGCCGCAATACTGGTGGAGTTTTGGGCCGGGGCTACACGGGTGAACGACCCACAGTTCAGCAGATTGCCGTATTTATGGGAATTCCTAACGGCGCCAACTTGTCCAACGCCGCCGCAGTCACTGCAACTGGAGTTGCTAATACGAATGCGGCTCGCGACGCTTGGCACGATGACCCGCGCCGGGTGAGCACTCCGGCCGCGTTGGCTGCGGAAACGATTGTCCAGATTTCCGCCACCACTGGCTATCGAGATAACGTGATGGTACGAACTGCTACTGGTCAGGTTTGGAGCTGGGGCCAAGGCGGCGATAACCGCACCGGCCACGGCACCAACGCCGCCGCTACCCGTTCAATTCCGGCGCAGATCACTTCGAACGTTGCAGCAGTGCCGGCCATTGGGTTTGCATCCCAGACCGCTTTCTCTGCGCTCGACATCATGGACATTGCTCAGGCCGACTATGCTGGGGCGGCCATCATTGCCCCGCGCCTGGTGCCGTTCAACACCATCACGGCTAGTGCAATCCCGCCGCAGTGTTTTCAAGTGGCATTGTTCTCCGGCAACATGCGAACTGGGCAACTCCGGCCAGTGCCAGCCTCGCGGGAAGTGTCCTTCACCTATTACGGCGATACCACCGGGGTGCAGGTGCGGTGCTTGAACAATCGTGGGCGGGCGCTGAGCGGCTCCCAACTAAACGCGGCAGGTCTTGTTGCGCCAGGGGTTTTGGAGTCGGCAGTGGCTACCCAGCAGACCGGTTTGGTGCCCATCCCGGCAGGCGAGGAGTTTGTGGGTGACCCCTCGCAGATCATCTGGCGCTACACCGTAACCAACACTGGCAGGCTGCCGTTGTCTGGTATCACCGTTTCCGACATGTTCTGGTTCACCGGGGCTGACGGGTCACTTGCCGAGGGTATGGTGAATCTGGTGCCGGGTACCCAGTTTGCGGCTGGTGGGGCGCCGCCGTTCGCGCTGTTCCCAAATCAGTCCGCGTACTGGTGGTCAGTGAACCACGTGCCAGCCCCCTGGGGTCAAGGCGGCTAACCAAATAGAGTAAGTGGGGCGGGAGCAAAAGCTCCCGCCCTCTTTGGGCTCTTGATGCCTCTATTGGGTATTCACCCCCAAGAGGAAGCAACGCTAAACATCTGAACTCGCACAACCTACTTTCACGATCCGATATTCACTATTGTTGGGTGCGTCTACGAGTTCATAACAGATTACTAGGAGGAGTAGCTCATGGTTGATGTGTGGTTTGTGAATCGCAGTCGGGAATTTGCTCCGGCCAGGCAAACGGATATCCAAAGCGACGTTGTTTCATGTCCATGGGGTCAGGCTATAACGGATTACCTCAATAACCCTGATCCACCGTCACAATTAGAAGACAGGGTACTTTTCAACGGATTAACGATGCCAATATCCTCCAGATTTCCGATGCGCTATACGGTGGCAAAGCGCCAACCTTGAACCAGTCTGCGGTATTCGGATTGCTTGGCCCCAGCGGGCTGGAAGACTCCTTTGCCGCATACTTATTCGATAAGTACGGTTATTGGCCCTTGCCTTCCACGAACAAGATCTCCACCCCAGGTTACGAATTTGTAATGCTAGATAAGCTTGATGGTGGCACGATTGGCTTGCAGGCGAAAAATGGCAAAACACGTATTCCAATTGAAACTTATGAGAAAGATATTCAGGATGGGGCGTATAAAGAGACTTGGCTCGTGACCACGGGTGGAACAGTTACTCGTAATGGGAAACCTATCTTATCCGATGGTAGGAAAGTTCAGATAGCCCGGTTATTCCGCGCGGATAATATTCTGCGAATTGAGTATTCCGACCTAACGGAATTTCAAAACTGGGTTCTCAGCAAAGATAACCAAAATTATTTATCCCCCATAGTAAGAAACTACGTAAGCTGGTGCTCCAGTGACAAACAGGAGCCTAAATAACCCTTAGAAATCTTGGCACTTATTGTGAACTAAGGGGTGTAGCCTTTGGGGTTTTGGGATTGCCAGCGCCAGGTGTCGGCGCACATTTCGTCCACGGTCTTTTCGGCGCGCCAGCCGAGTTCGGTGGCAGCGCGGGTTGGGTCAGCATAGGCGGTGGCCAAGTCGCCAGCGCGGCGGGGGCCAACCGTAAACGGAATAGCCTGGCCGGAAGCCCGCCGGAACGCCTCCACCATTTCAAGCACCGAGGTGGCCTGCCCGGTGCCCAAATTGTACGCCCGCGCTGGCTCTTGCTGGTGTTCCAAGTGGTCGAGCGCCTTGACATGCCCCTGCGCTAAATCGGAAACATGCAGGTAGTCGCGCTCGCCGGTGCCATCTTTGGTGTCGTAATCATCGCCATGCACGGTCAACTGTTCGCGCCGACCAGTCGCCACCTGGGCCACATACGGCATCAAGTTGTTGGGAATACCCAACGGATCCTCGCCGATATGCCCAGATTCGTGCGCGCCGACCGGATTGAAATACCGCAACAAAGCCACTTTCCAGCCCGGATTTGCGTTAGCGGCATCGTTGAGAATCCGCTCAATGATAACTTTGGTTTGGCCGTAAGGATTAGTGGCTTCCAAATGATACCCGGAATCCTCTTTGTAAGGCACTGGGGTATGCTCACCATAAACCGTAGCGGAGGAAGAGAACACCAATTTGTTGACACCAGTTTTCAGCATCGCATTTATGACAGATAACGCGCTGGCAATATTATTATGATAATACAGGTCGGGTTTCTCAACAGATTCGCCAACCGCTTTTAGGCCCGCAAAATGGATAACCGCATCGAAAGGCTCCGCTTGGAACAATTCTAGGGTCTTTTGATAATCGGTGAGGTCAAATTCGTGGAACTTAATTTCGCAGCCCGATAACTCGGCTAACCTGGCGAGCACGGCTGGGCTGGAGTTGACGAAAGAATCCACGATAGTTATTTCGTGCGGCTCCGCTGCTTGGCGCTCGGTCTGGCCCGTTTTTTGGCCATCCGCGTGAGCTACCTCGCGGCCTACCTCGCGACCCGCCTCTAGCAACGCCAAAACCGTGTGCGAACCGATGTAACCCGCGCCGCCTGTGACCAAAACCCGCATAGGTTCATCCTGGCAGGTGCGCCCATGTTTCACGTGAAACCGGCGTCCATCAGACTACTGGGCGGCGCTACCTGCCAGCTTTGCGGTTCAACTTGCAAACTAAGCGGCGCGCCCTGCCAGCCAACCCGCTAGAAACTCCGGGCGATCCGTGCAAATGCCCTCGGCGCCAAGGTCGAGCAGTTGCACCCACTGGGCAGGCTGATTGCCCGTCCAGGCGAGCACTTGCAGTCCGGCCTCATGCGCCTGGGTAACCAGTTCCGGGTTCTCAGTGATTAGTTCCATGGACGGGTTTAGGCACATTGCGCCCAATTTGTGGCACGCCTGGATTGGATCACCATACACATTGTTCACTTGCGCAATTGAAGCATGTTCAATCAGCAGCCCACGCCGAAACTCAGGGGCAACTATTTGTAACGCTTTTACGGTTTCGGCCTCAAATGATTCGACAATAACCCTGTCCCTTAGGTTTGCATTGTTCAGCGCGGTTGCCACCCGTTGGGCATCTTGATCAGACCAAATGCCTTTAAATTCAAGCAACAATTCCAGTTTTGGGTATCTTTGGAAGAACTCAATGAGTTGTTCCAAAGTGGGGATTTTTGTGCCTTGATAGGCGGGGGAGAAGTTCCCACCAGCGTCCAACTGGTTTATTTCAGTAAAGGATAATTGGGTTATCTTGCCGTTGCCATTTGTGGAGTGGCTGACATCTTCATCATGAATGATCACGATTTCGCCGGTTTTGCACGGGTAAATGTCCGTTTCGATCATGTGGGCGCCCGCCCGAGCCGCCGCCTCAAATGCGGGCAGCGTGTTTTCGGGCGCTACGTTCTTGTTTCCCCGGTGCGCGATTATCAGCATATTGTAATTCTAGCTAGGATTCCAAGTAGGTGCGCTTTAGTTGCGCCAGATCCTCGTCAGTGAACCCGGAGTTTTTCAGATATCCAAGCACGGAACCGTACTCCGCGCGCACACCATCAAGCACGGTTTCGATCACATCTGAGGGCGTTTTGGTGACATAATCTGGGTCAGTATTGATGTAATCCGGGTCGGCTGCGATCAGCCACGCCTGCCTTCGAGCGTGGGCCTGCTCTGTCATTTGATAGTCGCTGAGAATATCTTGATCGGGCACGCCCAACAAATCCAAAATAAACGCGATAACAATGCCCGTGCGATCTCGCCCACCCAAACAATGCACCACCACCGGCGCCGCCGACGGATTAGCGATAGCGCGAATCGTTGCCACCAATTCCGCCCCGGAAGCCGCGAGCAATTCCCGATATCGGGCTACCAAATAAGAAACGTGCCCAGCTTCTGGGGAATAATCCTCATCCAACCAGGCCGGATTTCGTAACGCCGAGTTTATCCAGTTCTCGGCAGCCCATTTCGGCGCTGGCCCACCCCAATCTTCGATCTCCGGTGCAGGCCGTAAATCTATGATGGTGCGAATACCTAATTCTTGATATTTGGTAACATCAGCATCGGTGAGGGCGGCTAAGTTATCCGACCGATAGAGTTTTCGGTGCGCAATGTGGTGGTTGTCATTAGTCTCAAAGCCGCCGCAATCACGAAAGTTGAACACCTGAGCGAAATCTATAAACTCCCGCACCATTTTCTCCCTCACTTAGTGTTAGCGGCAGTTTAGCATCTGCCATTGGCGGCAGGTTCGATTTTCACTCGTGTTTTTGGGGTGACTGATGTCCCATTTCCTAGTGCTAAAGCCAATTGCGAAAGCCCTTTGCCAAAGCTACCTACTAGAGCCTACCCATAGAGCCTGACGCTAAAGGCGCTTTATTACGGCCAACTTCCATTTCGCGTACGGTGGGTAGCGCAGCGGCACGTCAACCCGGTTGCGATGGAGCACCGATTTGTAGTGGGTAAAGGTGTCGAATCCGGCTTTGCCGTGGTAATTACCCAAACCCGAATAGCCAATTCCGCCGAATGGCAGCTCAGTTGCCACATGAACCACCACATCATTTATGGCTCCACCACCGAATTTCAGCCTCGAAATGTAATAATTCTCAGCTTCTTTGCTGTTGGTGAAGAAATAGGCGGCGAGCGGGTGCGGCATGGCATTAAGGGTTTTCACCAATTTATTGCGCTCCGTGAAAGTCAACACCGGTAGCACGGGGCCGAATATTTCCTCGCCCATCACAGGGTCATTCAGGGTAACGTTAGTCATTATGGTGGGTTCGATAGCTCTGGTTTCGGGGTCGCCTTTTCCGCCGATAACCACTTTATCGGGATCAATCAATCCCATTACCCGTTCATAGGATTTATCGTTAATGATGTGCGGATACTCGGGGTGGTTCAAGGCGTTAGCCCCGTAAAAGCGGCGCACCCAATTCTTCATTTCGGACACTAGATCGTCAACAATTTCTTGGTGCGCTAACACATAATCTGGGGCGACACAGGTCTGGCCTGCGTTGAGGAACTTACCCCACACAATTCGTTTAGCCGCTAAACTAATATCTGCAGTTTCGTCCACAATGGCAGGGCTTTTACCGCCCAACTCCAAAATAACTGGAGTTACGTGCTTGGCCGCAGCCTCCAACACCACCTGCCCAACCGTGGTGGAACCGGTAAAGAAAATCAAATCGAAACGTTGATCCAAAAGGGCGGCGTTATGCACTCTATCACCCAAAACCACGTTAACGTGACCGGGATCGAACACCTCTTTGCACATTCTGGCAATCAAATCGGCAGTATTGGGGGAGTAATTGGAAGGTTTTAGAATAGCACAATTTCCGGCGGCCAACGCTGCCACTAACGGGTCAATAGTAAGCATAAAGGGGTAATTCCACGGAGCCATAATCAGCACCACACCAAAAGGTTCTGGATAAACTACACCTTGCGCTGGGGCAACTTTAATTCCCGTGTGAACATGTGCCGGTTTCATCCATTTGGCTAAATGTTTTTGGTTGTACCTAATTTCATCAAGCACAATCCCAATCTCAGAGGCCCAACTTTCAAAAGGAGCTTTGTGAAGGTCTGCCTGTAAAGCCGCGCAAATATCATTGGAATTAGCCCTAATCCACTGCGCCAACCGCGCCAAATCTGCCTGCCTTGCTGCGAAAGTCCTAGTCTTTCCGCTCTCAAAGTAGGTGCGGCTGGCTTCGAGCATGGGGCCGTAATCGGGGGCGACGACATTGTCCATAGGTTATTTCTACCCCAGAACCCGCCCGTCCGCCTGCGCCGGTTTGCGACACTCCGTACCCGCTCGTGGTAAG
>JAITCS010000019.1 GCA_031282935.1 Cellulomonadaceae bacterium | reverse complement strand
CTGTTGTCGGTATTCCAGACAACACTACGCCTTGGGAGATAGACTATCCGCTGGAAGGAAATATCGTAACCACCGCTTTCCCTACCAATGATTTTAGTGCTGGCCCAAGCCTGGATTCTTGGTGGCGTAAAACACTATTCGCGCTCCGTTTCGGTGACGAGAAATTGGTATTGTCGAACCGCGTTACCGAGGCTTCTCAGATCCTTTACGTGCGAGATCCGGCGCAACGGGTCGCTAAAGTAGCGCCCTGGCTGACTCTGGACAGCCAGGTTTATCCAGCCGTGGTTGCTGGCAGATTACTGTGGATAGTTGATGGGTACACCACCACAGATTTGTACCCTTATGCGAAATCCACCCTTTTCGGCCAATCAGACCAAAATAATTCACAAAGCCTGCAAAAGGCGCAACCAGTAAATTACGTTCGCAACGCCGTCAAAGCAACCGTGGATGCTTACGACGGTTCCGTTCGGCTCTACGCCTGGGATCCCGCTGACCCGCTACTATTAGCGTGGAGTGACGTGTTTAGGGATTCCGTAGCGCCAATGTCTGAGATATCGGGCGCACTAATGAGTCACCTACGATATCCACCGGAACTGTTCAATCTTCAAGCCATGGGGATGATGAGGTTCAACCCGCTTGCCAGTACCGGAACTCAACCTCAGCATAATGCTCAAGAAGTAAAAACGGTGCCACAATACGCTACGTTATACTCGGAAAATGGTGCTGGCATATTCACTATTTCCGCCGAATTGCCTGACACCAGAGGATATTTGGTTACCGTGAACTCGGCGGCGGGAAATAGCGCAGGGGTAAAAGCCAAAGACTACGGCGCGCTCACTTTATGGCAAAAACAGGGCTCGGGATATCACCGCCTCGAAATCCCAAACATTACATCGTCGGCAATCACCTCCCTGAGCCTGCAGCAACCAAATCTGAAAGCGGGTCCAGCGGATAGGCGGCCCGCTACGGTCGCTCCGGTGACGCCGATCCCTCCGGTTCCGTCGCCGTCGCCCGACGGCGTGGTGGTGGGCCGGGCCTTGGGGGCGATTCCGGCGGTGCGGGCCACCCCGCGCTCTGCCTTCGGCTCCCTTAGTGACCCTGCCGTTCGGGATGCCGCGCTCGACCCTGCTCCCGCGTCCGACCCTGCTTCCGCACCCGCTTCCGCAACGGCGATGTCCACCCCGCCCGATACCGATGCCACGGAATCCACCTCCGCCTCCGTAGCGCCGACGATGGCCCTGCATGAAACCCCTCCGTCCGCTCCAGCAACCCCGACTGCTACCTCTCCTGAAGCCCCTAGCGGTTTCGCGGCTGCGGAAATTGAAGAAGCATTGATGGAGGCGCAACTCGCCCTGGTCGAAGCCGAGGCCGCCCACCGCACGGGTGACGAACCGGCCTACACCCAAGCTCAAGCGCGCCTACAAGCCGCCCTGAACACGGCCCAAACCGCCGCAGCCACCCCGAATCGCTGACCCGACGGCGAAACCCAATCGCAGCACCTACAGTAACCATGAAACGCGACAACCTGAAAGGGGGTTCGCTACGGATATCGTACCCGTTCAAGTAGCCCTAAAAGAGCTGTTTTCTTGTTGATGTCGGTGGCATAAAGCTCGATCCGGGTTTGAGCGAGCGCATATGCTTCACTATTGACTCTGCGACCGATAACCCAAATGACTACAACAGTGCCATCATCCCTGACATCATAAACAATTCGATAGTCGCGGTTCCCGACAACGAGTTTCCGAAACCCCGTAAGATTCCCATTCGCCCTTGAGCCTAACGGCTCCCCACGTTGGTCAGGGGATTGGCGGAGTTTGCCGATGGCTTTTAGCAACATTTTTCTGGTAGCGCCGTCGAAATCTCTCAAATCCTCTTTTGCTTCGTCTAAAAGCAGGACTTGTGAGTCAGTCATCATCAACTACTTCGTCGTCAAGGTCATCAAGGCTGACGCCGAACTCTGCTGCCACATCCTCCAAAGTATGCATTGGGCGATGGTTAGTGGTTACTCGGATAAGCGACAACACTAAAAGAGCAATGTCATCCTCTCGCTCAGAGATCGCATCAAGTTGTTCAAGCATCTCAGGCGGGACAACTGCAGCTACTGGCTTGTTATTTTTCATAACAAGGATGGAGCGTCCTGCTTCTACTTCGTCGGTGACTGCGCCGAAATTGCGACCCACTTGGGACACTGGTCGGATGTCTGGGACGGCGATTCTCATAGCATTAACCTTACGCGTCATTTTACGCAATGTCATGCGCCCGGCTTAAACCTCTGGTCAATACGGCGCGCCTTGCATCATTCACAACACCTATAACACCTTTTTTCGTGCAGCGTTCTAAAAATATCGCTTGACAGGGCGCCCCTGATAGGATTCGAACCTACGACGCACGGATTAGAAGTCCGACGCTCTATCCACTGAGCTACAGAGGCATGCTCCGCCATCTTAGCGCACCCGCGACATATGATGGCGTCATGGGTAACGAAAAGTCAAGTGGCAAGATAATTTGGGTCGATTGCGAGATGACGGGGCTTGATCCGCAGGCCGATGCACTGCTGGAAATTGCGGTGATCGTCACGGATGCCAATCTGGTGCCTTTTGATGGCGGTATTGACGTGATCATTAAGCCTGCAGCGGAGAAGCTGGCCACGATGAACGATTTTGTCCGCGATATGCACACCAAATCAGGCCTGCTCGCCGAGCTATCGAACGGTGTGACGCTGGATGAGGCCACAGCCGCCGTTATGGATTACGTGAAGTTGTGGGTGCCGGAGCCGGGCGACGCCCCGCTGGCTGGCAACTCGGTTGGGGTGGACAAGGCTTTTTTGGCGGTCAACATGCCCCAACTGGTCGACTTTTTGCACTATCGGATCATTGACGTTTCGACTCTGAAGGAGCTTGCGAAGCGGTGGTATGGTCGTGTCTGGGAGTGTCAGCCCGAAAAAGCGACAGGTCATAGAGCTTTACAGGACATAAATGAGTCCATCAACGAACTCAGATACTACCGCGAGGCCATGCTGGTGCCGCCTCCTGGCCCAACCTCCGAACAGGCGAAAGCGATCGCGGCGCAAATAGTCGCAACAAGTGGCGCGGCGGCCAATGATTTATATTAAGTGCAAGATGCGCGTTACACTTGCATTTGCCGGTTCTTGTTCATAAACTCGGCGATGGGCAGTTTCCGTGGACGGACGGCAGCGCCCATTTGGTGCCCTTAGCTCAGTCGGCAGAGCGCCTGGTTGTGGTCCAGGAGGTCGCCGGTTCAACCCCGGTAGGGCACCCATTAGGTTGCGTTTTGAGGATGGCTTTGTTTCGGTCTGTGGATTTGGCGCGAAACCAGTGGCGAGGGTTTTTGCTTTGCCTAGTGGTAGCCGTTGCGGCCTGGGCGCTCGGGCTGGCAGTGCCCACCCTGGGAGCGCCTTTGGTGGCGCTTTTGTTTGGTATGGCGATTACCTACTTTGTAACTCGCAACCAAGTGGCAAGGCAATCGTTTCTTCGGATAAACTCACCCGGAATTGAATTCGTTTCCAAAAAGGTGTTGCAAGCCGCAATCGTGTTGCTTGGGTTTGGGCTGAATCTATCCATTATCGCAGCAACTGGCTTACAATCCTTGTTGGTTATTGCTATCGCTATTCTCGTCGGTTTGCTGGCTGCATTTTTGCTGAAAAAGGTTTTTAGGCTCCCTAATAAATTGGCGACGCTCATTGGGGTTGGTTCGGCAATTTGTGGTGGCTCCGCTATTGCCGCTACCGCGCCCATAATCGAAGCGGATGAAAATGAAGTAGCCACCGCGATTTCGGTGGTGGTATTTTTTAACGTCCTAGCAGTGTTCTTGTTTCCCATTCTCGGGCAGAGTTTGGGCATGGATGCCCACCAGTTTGGGGTGTTTGCCGGGGCGGCCATCAACGACACCTCATCAGTAACCGCAGCGGCCTCACTCTGGGACAGCAGGCACCACCTGGGCACCACTACCCTTGATATTGCGGTTACGGTGAAACTAATTAGGACACTCGCAATTATTCCGATATCGATAGTGCTATCTCTCTTTGCTAAAGGTAAGCGTCGCCGCGCCAGTGTGCCCTCTTTTATTCTGCTGTTTATCGCTGCCGCGCTTATTGCCACCTTTGCTAACTTACCCCCAATTATGGTCAATTCGCTGCGTACCGCCAGCCGATTCATGATTGTAATGGCGATGGCTGCTATCGGGCTTAAAACTAATATCGGAAACCTAATCAAAACCGCCAGCAAACCCCTATTATTAGGCGGAATCTGCTCCCTAGCCATAGCAACAGCCACCCTGATTGCACTTGTGCTCTAGGCGCTCGAAAGCAGCGCTCGGACGTTAGGCTGGCGCGGGCGGCTGGCGCGGTAGGCTGGCGCAGACGGCTGGCGCAAACGGCTGGCGCGGATTGCTCAGGCGGCCTCACGATTTAGCGTTTTTGATAACGATTTAGCAAACGATTTCGTGGCGTGGCGGGCGGCGCGGCGAACCCTTGTAGATTGGGGTGCAACAGCCAAACAAGGAAAGGAACCACCATGGCAGACATCGTCGAGGCAAGCGCCGAGGACATCGAAGATTACGAGGATCACACCACGCCACACTGGGCTCACGTCGCCTTTGCGTTGGGAGCCGTGCGCGGGTTCTAGTCCAAGACTGACCTGGGTGGTTGGGCAAAAGGTTCGCTCTGCGGACACCGCTCAACCGCCCAGGTTTTGTGCTTTAACCGCCACCTGATAGATAATGGAACCGTGACCGAAACTGCGCAGAATAGTGCTTCTCAGTGGGCAATGGTGACCGGCGCTTCGCGCGGAATTGGCCGTGAGGTGGCGTTGGCGCTGGCCGATGCCGGGCTGAACGTGGTGGTGGCGAGCCGTGACCTAGCTGGCACGAGCGATCTGGTGGCGCAATTACACGGTAAGGGAGTTGAGGCTTTCGCGGTCGCGACCGATTTATCTGATCCAGACGCTGTGCGAGCGTTGGCCGCCGAGGTTACGAACAAGGTTGACATCAGCTTGCTCTACAATAACGCCGGAGTTCAAGCGCCCTGACAAGTTCCGTATTGGGCGGTAAATGCAGAGGATTACCTTGCCGCTTATTTAGTGAATGTGGTCGCACCGGCTTTGCTAATCGGGGCGATTTTACCGGGAATGTTGGCGCGCGGATTTGGCCGGATAGTAAACACCACATCGGGAATCTTGGATATGCCCGAGCAAGGTTCTTATGCGGCCTCAAAAGGGGCCCTAAATAAGTTCACTAAAGATTTCGCCACCAAATTACAAGGTTCTGGGGTGACAATGAATGTCCTCGACCCCGGCTGGATTCGCACCGATCTGGGCGGCCCAAATGCGCCAAATGATGTGGCAACCACAATTCCGGGCGCAATCGTCGGCGGCTTTTTACCAGACTCGATAAACGGCTGCTGGCTAAACGCTCAGGACTTTACTGGAATGACCTTAGCTGAAGCCATAGCGGCCGCCCCCGCAAAAGCGTTGCGATTGGCCGTTACAGCCTAATTCCTAATGAAAACAGTTACGGACGCGGGTCACGAATAGCGGCCTGGAATAGCGGCCAAGAGGTATCAGTGTGAGCCACCACAATAGCGAATGGGCGGTCGAAATTAACCTCGCGGGCGGGCACTGGAGCCCCTGAGCCCACAACACCAAATTCTGTCACCGCAGCGGCTCTGGTGCCTTCTTCATCAACCTGCAAAATTGCTTGCTGCACACCTTGGCCTAGAAATAGTCGTTCAGCCGAGGTGCCAATCCCAGATAAATCAGCTTTCGCCTTGTCTAGCACCGTTGGGGCACCCAAACTTGCAATGGTCGAAAGCAGATCAAGGGGCATTTCTGGCTTAATATCCAACACTGGAACTGAAAGGGAAACCATTTCGGGTTTTGCCTTAGTCAGGGCAGTATTGAGGTCAGAAAGCAATTTGGCAGTGGCGGTTGCTGGGTCAGTTCCAAGGGGTGGGAGAATGAAATCAGCATGCAATTCAGCACCGGTATAAGGCAGCCGCACTGCCTGCCAACCCTTAACCTCAGCAAACGCGAATTGTGCCATTTGTTGCATTGTGGGCGTGTCAACCTCTTTACCTGTGGCGAGGGTGAAAGGACGATCCGCCGTCGCATAAGTGGCAAAAGGTTGTGCCCATTTTGCGGCAAGTACAATGGCATCTTGTAACACTAATAGCAATTCTGGCTGAGGCTCAATGGCAGATTTTTGGATCAAACCCCCAGAATTTTGCTTAACCCAAGTATCAAGAACATGCTTGCCTGCGCTAGACCCCAAATCGGTGTGTTGTAACCCGGCCCCGTACACCTGCGATAAAGCTGATAAAAACGAGGGATTAGCCTCCAAATTATCATCCACTATCACTTGGCTGGCTAAATGCACCATCGGCGTTTGCGGTAATTTCTTCGCCTTTACCAAAGCTGGATCACCCTCAAATGGCGCCAAAGCCGAACGCAATGCCACAAGGGCATCACGGCGTTGCTCACCGCTGGCACCAATTACCGATTCCAATTCAGTAAGGGTCTGCCCTTTTGCGCCCTCGGAAAGCATAGATAACGCCACAACAAAACTTGACGGCGAAACTATAACATTCTCGCCAGGAGAATCCTTAATCATTGCGACCCCGGCGGCCCTAGTGGCCTTGACTACCGACGCTAATGCAACCGCGTCAGTTTCTGCGAGGGTGCGCGGCGCTGTATCCGCAATTTCGATGCCCATGTTTTGCGGCGTTGGATCATGTGCTGAAAGCTCAGCGCACGCCCCGAAAAGGGCACTGAAAATCAGCGCCCCCACCACGACATTAGGCGCTCTAAAACCACGATTGCGTGCGGGCAACATGCCCGTACCATACCACTCGACCGGCGCGCCGCCCCAGTAGGGTTGGTGGTGTCGAAAAATCGTGCGGAATAGCGGCCACTGCGGCGTGTCGCTTGCCATCGAACAGGCGTTCGCTCTATGCTGGCGGCAAGACAGGGGAAAGCCTTTATTTCTCCACAGATTTTGGATTGACCATTGTTTGTGTCCGTGGGTGTCTGTAGGTTGGCCGTACGGCGGTAAGCGCCGCACAAAGAGTAGTGATTGGAGCAATGTAATGGCAGTTCTAGCGGATCGTGAAAAGGCTCTTGAGGCCGCCCTCGCGCAGATTGATCGTAATTTCGGTAAGGGCTCAGTTATGCGCCTCGGAGAGGAATCTCGTCAGCCAGTGGAGGTGATATCTACTGGTTCGACGGCGCTCGATGTCGCCTTGGGCATTGGCGGCTTGCCGAAGGGGCGCATCGTTGAGGTGTATGGTCCTGAATCCTCCGGTAAAACCACCGTTGCGCTACACGCGGTGGCTAGTGCGCAGCGCGCAGGTGGTATCGCCGCTTTCATTGATGCTGAGCACGCGCTTGACCCTGACTACGCCAAGAAACTTGGGGTTGATACCGATGCCCTCTTAGTTTCCCAACCTGATACGGGGGAGCAGGCCCTTGAAATCGCCGACATGCTTATCCGTTCCGGTGCCCTAGACATTATCGTTATTGACTCAGTGGCAGCGCTGGTGCCGAAAGCCGAAATTGAAGGCGAGATGGGGGATAGCCATGTCGGATTGCAAGCCAGGTTGATGTCGCAGGCGTTGCGTAAGATTACCGGGGCGTTGAGCACCTCGGGCACTACCGCGATATTTATCAACCAATTACGTGAGAAGATCGGCGTGTTCTTTGGCTCGCCGGAGACCACCACTGGCGGTAAGGCGCTCAAGTTTTACGCCTCGGTGCGTTTAGATATTCGCCGTATTGAAACCTTGAAAGAAGGCACTGAATCGGTTGGGAACCGGACTCGCGTCAAAGTGGTGAAGAACAAGATGGCGCCGCCGTTCAAGCAGGCCGAGTTCGACATTCTTTACGGAGTGGGGATTTCGCGCGAGGGCGGGATTATTGATATGGGTGTGGAGCATGGGTTTGTTCGCAAGTCCGGCTCGTGGTTCACTTACGAAGGCGATCAATTAGGGCAGGGCAAAGAGAACGCACGCAAGTTCTTGATTGATAATCCAGATTTGGCTGATGAGA
>JAITCS010000002.1 GCA_031282935.1 Cellulomonadaceae bacterium | reverse complement strand
ACCGTCTAACTCTCTCTTTCCCTACGCGGCGCTCTTCCGTTCTCAGTGGTTTACACGCCTAGGCGCTCCTTCCCACACGTGGCGTCGCTGCGTCAGGCTTCCGCCCATTGCGCAATATTCCCCACTGCTGCCTCCCGCAGGAGTCTGGGCCGTATCTCAGTCCCAGTGTGGCCGATCGCCCTCTCAGGCCGGCTACCCGTCACCGCCTTGGTGGGCCGTCACCCCACCAACAAGCTGATAGGCCGCGAGCCCATCCCCCGCCAAGATCCAAAAGGACCCCTTTCCACCACGCCCCATGCGGGACACGGTCGCATCCAGTATTAGCCGCCCTTTCAAGCGGTTATCCCAAAGCGGGGGGCAGGTTGCCCACGTGTTACTCACCCGTTCGCCACTAATCAACCCCGAAAGGTCTCATCGTTCGACTTGCATGTGTTAAGCACGCCGCCAGCGTTCGTCCTGAGCCAGGATCAAACTCTCCAAACAAACCCTTTGCAATACCGTATCGCACCCCATTTGCGGCGTTATCAGTCGGCTCGCCTACCAACGTAGGCGTCACCTCCCTCTGCCTTGCAACTAGAGCACGCTCCGGCATTTCAAAACATCCATAAAAGAAAATAAAAAACCATGGCCAGACCGCAAACCACACAGAACACTCCATGCGGCCACCAGCGATCCAAAACACCCCAAAAACAAGGGATGCCTGTCCAAAATAAATAACAAAAAACCAACCAACCCAAACAAGAGCCAGCCAGTCAAATGGCATTAACTATCAAACACACTATTGAATTCTCAAACAACCCGTAACGCGCACAGAGCTAGCCAAAGCTAGATGGTTGCGAATGTTCGTTTTCCCTGGGGCTAGAAGCTCCGGGTTTCCGAACTCTACCTCGCCCGAATCGGGCTGTCAAGCTCTGCGGAAACACTGCGTGTCCTGCCGTCGCTTTGATGTGGTAGGCACCGCGTTTCACACCTTTCGGCGTATTGCGGCGAGGTGTAACACTACGCCGATGTCGAACCGGATGCAAGCGACCACCATTAATTACGTCAATCCATTGAACTAATTGCGCCCGTCATTGCGCTCACCTGCGGGAACGCCCAATCGGCGGCGGCGCCCTGCCGCGCTACGTTCGCCCGATCTCGGCGGCGCGGGCGGCGATGATGGCGGCGAGGGCGGGCTCAGGGATGGGGCGCTCGGGCGTAAAATGGACGGAACCACTGGTGGTCGCGAACCCGGCGAGCAACGGCGCCGCTGCGCTTATGGCGCGACTGCTGTACGGATACAAAGAGATGTAGTTTTTGCGGACCATTACCGCTGCCAGAGGCTTGCCCTGCCATATCAGGCACGGCATTCCGTAACTGCGACCCTCGGTGGCGCCCGGCGCGAGCGCGCGGACTCGGTCAATTACCTCGCCAACTGCCGCACGTACTGTTGGGGATAAAGTATCCAGATAATCGCTAACTTCGCCCACGAACCGAGCGTATGCCCTCAGTACACCTTGCCGCACGCCGAATAACAAGACATCTTGCGGTTCTGCAATACATCTTGTATGGTTTGTCTATGGCAACAACAACTGAAATGCCACGGGAGGTGCGCGACCGGCGCCACGGCCTTCCACCGGCTTCTATCCTATCCATAATTGAAAGCTCCAAAGCGGAACGCGAACGCCTAGACGATGTCATCAACACTTCCGTTTTAGCGGCTGCGGAGGCGGGGATTCCGAATGCGGAGATCGGTCGGCGGCTCGGCGTAACTGGAGAAGCTGTGAGACAACTTATCGCGAGAGTGCGGCGATCTGTTGGGAAAGAAAGCACGCTATCTTTCGCGAACGATCCAGAATCTGGACGCCTTACTTTCAGTACTGGCCGCAGCGTGAGCGCCGAAGAAGTCGCTGACCTTCTTGACGATGAATAGCCATGAAAAAGACAGTTTTACTAGACGCGAACGTCTTAATCGCACTATTCCAAACCGGGCATTCACATCATCGCATAATTCAAGATTGGTTCTCCCTAGAAAAACCATTATTCGCCACCACCCCAATTACTGAAGGTTCGCTAGCGCGGTATATCTACCGCATAGGTGGAAACTCTACCGATATATCGCGTTTGTTAGCAGCGCTAGAAAACGATCCCAATCATGTGTTCTGGCCAGACAATATACCTATGACTGCTGTTGACTTTACCAATATCTTTGGCCATAAACAGGTCACCGATGCGTATCTCGCCGAACTCGCCCGATTCCATAATGCGAAGATCGCAACCGTGGACTTCGGCCTGGCCATAACTCATCCCGACGTCGCAATATACCTCGGCACCTGGAACTTGCACTAACTGCCAATGCTCTGTGTTCAGCGCGAAGGAGTTTTCAGCGAGTTTTCTAGCTTTGGTGATCTACCTTGAGATATGCGGACGCCATCAGTGCCGCTCAAGAACCTCTCGGATATGGCGTGCGTCATCTGCTAACCGAAAAAATGCCACACTCACTTCAAGCGCCATCCGAATGAAGCACAGCAGAATGACAGCGGCCAGTAGGTAGCCGACAGAGAGAGGCGCGCTGTCAGACGGTGCGGGCTGGCGCGAATTGTGCGGGGTTGGCGTTTTGGCTATGGGGCTGAGGGCGCGGGGGTGTTGAGGAGGGCGCGGAATTGTTGTTCGTCGAGGGTGGGGACGCCAAGGGTTTCGGCTTTGGCAGCTTTGGAGCCTGGGTTGGCTCCGACCACGACGTAACTGGTCTTCTTTGACACCGATTCGACAGGGCGTCCGCCTGCGGCTCGGATGGCGTCGGCGGCTTCGGTTCGGGAATAGCCGTCGAGAGTGCCCGTTACGACGATGGACATGCCTGCGAGGGGTTTGGGGTGCGGGTTAGCGGCGTGCGAGTTGTGGGGTGGTTTCGACAGGCTCAACCAACTGGTATCGTCGTGTGGTTTCGATGGGCTGAACCAACTGGTATCGTCGTGTGGTTTCGACAGGCTCAACCACCGGGCATCATCGGGCTGGTCGAACTGCACCCCGGCAGCCGCCCACTTCTCGATAATCTCTTGGTGCCAGGGCACGGCGAGCCACTCGACGATGGCGCCCGCGATGGTGGGGCCGACTCCCGGCACTGCAGCCAACTCGGCCTCTGAAGCGGCCTGGATGGCGGAGAGGGAACCGAAATGCTCCGCCAAATCACGCGCGGCCACCGGCCCGACATGGCGAATGTTGAGGGCCACCAATTTCCGCCACAAGTCTTTTGATTTAGCCAGTTCTAGTTCGGATAATAAACTGGTTGCGGCCGCGCTTGGTGAGCCGTCTTTTTTACGAAATGGAGTGCGGCGCTTTTCATTGCCATTATTATCTACTCTGGGCAGGCCGGTTTCCCCATCGCGCACAATTACTTCGATGGGTAATAACTGGGAAAGGGTGAGCCCAAATAACCCAGCTTCCGTGTGCAGGGCCGGAGTTTGTGGCGGCACCGGATCGGTGAGCGCCGCAGCGGTAACCTCACCTAAAGCCTCGATATCAAGAGCGCCCCGCGAGCCAATATGTTCTACCCGACCGCGCACTTGAGCCGAGCACGATTGGGCATTTGGGCAGCGTAAATCAATATCACCGGCCTTCATGGGCCGTAATTCCGTACCACATTCTGGGCAATTCTTTGGCATTACGAATGGGGTTCTGGGATAACCGTCGTTAGCGAGGGCAGCCACTGGCCCAACGATTTCGGGAATTACATCACCCGCTTTACGCACGATTATCATATCGCCAATTTCGACGCCTTTGGCTTTGACAACCTCTTGATTGTGCAAAGTGGCCCTGGAAACTGTACTCCCGGCGACCTTTACCGGCTCCAACACCGCGTAAGGGGTGGCCCGCCCAGTGCGCCCAATGCCAACTTCAATGGCTAGCAGCCTGGTGGTGACTTCTTCGGGGGGATACTTGTAGGCAATAGCCCAGCGTGGCGCTCTGGAAGTATTGCCGAGGCGCTTTTGCGCATTGACATCGTTTATTTTTACAACGATTCCGTCTATTTCGTGTTCCAGGTCATGGCGGTGGTTGGCGTATTCCTCCACCATTTCGATAACCCCAGGCGTACCGTTTGTTACCCGATAATATGGGGAAACCGGCACACCCCAGTTTCGGAACAAGTCATAGAATTCGGATTGCCTAGTTAAACCCGGCAGGTTCGGCTGGTTCGACAGGTTTGACTGGTTCAACCACTCCGCAGAAATCTCGCCAATGCCGTGAGCATAGAATTGGAGGTTTCGGCTGGCTGTAATGGCTGGGTCTTTTTGGCGTAAGGAACCGGCAGCAGTATTGCGCGGGTTCGCGTAGGGCACTTGGCCTGCAGCGACTAATTGCTGGTTTAGCGCATCGAATTCGGCGACTGGCAAGAATACCTCGCCTCTAATTTCGATAAGGGCTGGGGGCGTCCCACCCAGAGTAAGCGGGATGGTCTTTATGGTTTTGACGTTGGCGGTGACATCCTCCCCCACCCGGCCATCACCGCGAGTTATGGCCCGAACCAAAACCCCATTCTCATAGACCAAAGAAATCGCCAGACCGTCAATCTTTACTTCACACAGCAATTCGGTTTCGGTGTCGGTTTGCCCTAAATCATTCTCCGTTTTGTTTATCCACTGAACTAATTCGGGAATTGAGAATACGTTATCCAGCGACATCATTGGCGCTAGGTGCGGCACCGACGTAAAACCGCCTGCGGGGCGGCCCCCCACAGTTTTAGTGGGCGAATCCGTAGTGGCCAGGTCGGGCTGTTGCGCTTCTAGGGCGGCTAAATCCAGAAGCCACCCGTCGTATTCCGCGTCAGAAACTGTGGGCGCGTCATTGACGTAATACGCCTCTTGGGCAGCGTTTATGAGCGCTTTGAGGGCCGCGATCCGGCCGCGCGGTTCTTCAGGCATCTTTAGAGCAGGATTGGGGCGAGTTTGCTTTCGATTTCTGCGAGGTTAGTGAAATTATTTATCACCACGATTTCTGGGTGGGCAATATCATCAAACTCGTGAGCGATTTCTGCTGAGGTAAGAAGGATATCAGCGTCTTTTGCCAGCGTTTTTGCAACCGCAATGTCTGCGGCCGATATTTCCGCCTCGGCGCCAATCTTTCTTAGCACCTTTTCGGCGTTCATTTTGAGCAATACGGAGGTTCCGATGCCCATGCCACACACGGCGACGATCTTCTTCATAATGCTCTCCTTTCGTGATTTTGAGATTCTGTGGTTGCGCATGGCGCAACTGTTACGGGCGACAAAGAAAACCCGCTTAACTAAGGATTTGGCGCACCTCGGCTGGGGTTTGCGCATTGACGGCGGCAGACAATTTATCCTCG
>JAITCS010000226.1 GCA_031282935.1 Cellulomonadaceae bacterium | reverse complement strand
CCCGCTAAACTGTCACTTAAACCCCGCACCCGAAGCAGGCTTGCCGACCCGGTAATTATGAACCTCCCGGGGCGCCGATTTTCGTCAATGGCCGACTTAACTGCCAACGTCAATTCAGGCAGCCGCTGCAATTCATCCAAAATTAACTGTTTATCGCCAGCTTGCCGCACGAACCCGGCAGGATCAGCGATGGCTGCCGCCCGAGTTTGTTCGTCATCGAGGTTCAATAGTTTGGCGCCTTCACTTGCCACCTCCCGCGCTAGCGTGCTTTTCCCTACCTGCCGCGCGCCCTCAATAATGAGCGCCGGAAAATGCCCCAGCATCTCGCTAGCCAGGGGCACTATGTTGCGGTGGAGCAGCGCACTCATACCGAAATCGTACACCATTTGTCGCTGAGTTCGCAGGTTTGCAGGGCCGAGTTCGCAGATTTGCAGGCCCGAGTTCGCAGGTTTGCAGGCCCCAGTTCGCACGTTTGCAGGCCCGAGTTCGCAGGTTTGCAGCGCTCAGTTCGCAGGTTTGCAGGCCCGAGTTCGCAGGTTTGCACAACGGGAATGGTTTTTAGGCCCCTGCCCGAGCACAACAAAATTACTTAAGGGCGCGGTGCAGCCGCGCAGTGCCCAGCTATTAGCGGAGGGTGATTTGGCGGGAGACTATGCCCTCGCGAGCACGGCGCTCCACGGCGTCCAAAGGCCCGGAAACCGCGAGCGCGGCGGCCAATCTCTTGTCGAGCGCCTGCACGGGCACAGTGAGATCCGAGGCCACAGTGCCATCGGGCAGCTCCCAAACCGGAACCACCAACCCGGCAGCGCGGAACATGCCCAAGAACCGGCCCTCGCCGCCGTCGGCCAATTCCAACGCCAACTCACGCTTGGCAGCCAGCCGCGCCATCGCCTTGATCAGGTCATCCTCGTCCTCGGGCCGGATCCATCGCATAAACGGCTTGCCCATTTCGCACCAATAAGCCCACTCCACGCCGGGCACTGCCTCGGTCGGGGTGGAAGCCTCGGCGGCCTCAGCCAGCGAACTCTCCAGCTCGGCAGTGCGCTCGGCGCCGGAATCTATCCAGAAGTCGTAATCGTTGGTGATTTCGGGGGTGAAACTCGCACTCAAGTCCAATACATCTTGCAGGCGCGGGGAGCCAGGTGCCGCCGCGATGGAAGCAATCGGGGTGCCCGGCTCGGCGTCTAGCGCTTGCAGCAAAGCCGCAGCGAGATCGCGCGACAAATCATCGGACGCCATCGTGTCCTGCACCGACAAAAGTACCTCGCCGTCGGGCCGGTGCAACGCCACGAAACCGCCCGGCAAAACCGTGACGATCTTTACGTCCTTGCCTCCGTGCGCCGCCACCGTGCGGGCGCTACCGATCGCGGCGGGCACGATCTCGCGCATCGCAACCCAGCCCGGCTCACCGGGGAGCCCTAGAAACGGACGCGACACATATTCAGCGGGGGCAGACTTGGCCATGGGTGGATTGTAGCGCGGCGCGCGCGAAAGGGTTCCGACTGGCGCGCTGGCGTGTTCGGCTCAGGCGGCGGTAAGTTTGACGGATAGGGGTCGGGCAGGTTGCGCCAGGATTTGTCGGCTTGCGATATTCCGCCCCGCGAACGTGGTTTGATGGCCGAATGGGTACTGCACAACTTGAACAGATCAATGTGGGGATCTGTGCTGGGGCGGTACAGACCATGCACACCAACGAGGCGGCCGGGAATCTCAGCGCGCTCACGGGGCTGCCCAACGAGCTGGTGACTATCGCGGTTGGGCGTTCCAGTGGCGCGCTGGGCGGGGTCAATCCCGTTCCGGCCATGCGGGAGGCGCTCAAATCGGGCCGGATTGACGTGGCGATCCACTGCGTTGATGAAATGCCTTTCGACCACAGCGAGCACGGCCTCACCTACATCACCCCCAGGCGCGGCAGCATTAAAGAGGCCCTGTGTACCACCTCGGGCGCCGAGATGGCTGCCTTGCCGCGCGGGTCAAGGGTCAGCGCCGACACGGACTTGCGGGCGGCGACCTTGCGTGCGTTGCGCCCTGACCTTGAGGTGGTCGAGACCTTTGGCACCTTGGCCCAACGGCTCAACCAGTTGGTGGCCCCCGGTGCGGATTTGGACGCCGCCATCGTCAGTTATGCCGACCTGGCAACCATCAGACGCACCGAATTGGTCACTGAGGTGCTCAACTTCGACACGCTTCCCCCCGTGGCCGGGCAAGGCGCAGTGGCTATCGAGGTGCGCAACGACTTGCTAAAAGGCAACCCGAAACTCAAAACCGCCTTCGAGAAACTTGACCACAAGCCCACTCGCATGGGGATCCGGGCTGAGCGGGCGCTCGTGTATCGGCTGTTGGAGCACGGCTGCACGCAACCCGTGGCCGCTTGGGGGCGCGTGGAGGGCAGCGACCTTGTGCTTTCGGCGTGCATCATCCCCCTCGGCGGCGCTGAACAGTTGCGCCACCAAAGCCGGGTGAGCCTGCCCAGCGAAGCCCAGTTGGCCAAGGCAACGCCAGCGGAATTGGACGGCATTTCGACCGCGTTGGGGCACCGCGTCGCGGATCGGCTACTCGCGCAAGGCGCCACCCAGTTGAACCAGACTGATCCGAAGGTTCCGACCGGCGTTGCTACCAGGCGCCGCACGCAAAGCGCAGGTTAGGATAGGCCTTACCATGTCCACTACTTTGACTAAGATCACCATCGCCCACCTGAGCAAGAGCTCCGAGGTGGCGGACGTCACGCGCGCGCTGCGCTCCATCGCGGGCGCGAACCGGCTCACCGTGCGGCTGCTGGATGGCGGCGGCGGTATCGTTTCGATTCTTTCCAACCATGTGCTGTCCGAAACCGATTTGACGGCTGCGGTGGCGAGCGCCGGGTTCGAGGTGGACAAGATTGACTCCCAAGATGACGCCCTGGCCAAGCAGATGAAGGATCAAGCGCCCGCGCGGCAAGCGTCCCGTAACTTGTCATTGGCTAACCTGGAACCATAACCGGGCCATCCATCGGGCAGAGAAATGCTGTCAAATTGAGCACCCCCCAAACCTCCGCCCTCAAAGCGATCCTGTTCCCCTCCACCTCCACCTCCACCTCCGCCGGTGTCCACATTGTGGACATCCCCGAACCGCGCCTGCACCACCCCTCGAACGTGCTCAAGATGGCGGCCGCCGCCCTCGGGATTGGCCTGGTGCTGCTGGTCGCTGTGTATGCGCACTCCACCACCATCGGGGTGAGCGAGGATTTCATTCGGTTCACGGGGCCGCTGGCCACTTTTTTGACCATCCCGGTCAACTTTTTGGAGGGCGTGCTTTCGATTTTCGTGCCCTTGGCGGTGCTGATCGAGTTGGCTTTCCAGCGCCAGGCGCGGCAGGCGGTCGAGTCCATCGGGGCGGCGTTGGTGGCTTTCGCCGTGGGCTGGGCGGTGAGTTGGCTGATTACCTCAGTAGGATCGGCAACTTTGGTGGCCGGGCTTTCGGTGCGGGTTGCGGTTCATCCGGAGGCTTGGCGGCTGTCCATCCCCCCGTACCTGTCGGCCATCACGGCGCTGCTGATCGTGGCGGGGCCGTCTTCCAGGCGCGCGACAGTGCGGTGGGCGTGGCCCCTGTTGATTGTAACGATATTCGCGTTGGTTATCACCAGTCAAGT
>JAITCS010000174.1 GCA_031282935.1 Cellulomonadaceae bacterium | reverse complement strand
ACCCCCTCGAAATAAGCAGTAACGGTGAAGCAAATGCCTAACGTTGCCAATGCGTTCCTATTCGCCTGGCGCTATGCGCGGTATGTCCCGGAACCAATTTTGCGGTGGCTCACTAACTTTGCTGCCGATGTTTCTTGGTGGCGCCACGGGAAAGGGGTGCGACGGCTACAAAGCAATTACGCCAAAATTCGGCCAGACCTTTCCACCCGCGATATCCGGTTACTTGCCAAGGCGGGAATGAGATCATATGCGCGCTATTATTGCCAAGCTTTCACCTTACCGGCCGCGAAATCTTCTCAAATAAACGCGCGGGTGCGCGCCATCGGGTTAACAAACGTTACTGAATCGCTAAAACCCACCCAGGGTGCCATTGTGACCATCGGACATTTCGGGAATTGGGATTTGGCTGGGGCCTGGGTCGCCGCCAATGTCGGCCAAGTGCTCACGGTAGCCGAGAAACTCAATCCCCCGGAGTTGTACCAGGAGTTTTTGAGTTTCCGCAAGGGAATTGGCCTGGAAGTTCTCGGTCTGGGCGATGCGGGTGTGTTTTCGCAACTCGCTGCTGCCCTGGAATCCGGCCCAAACATCATCGCCCTGGCTGCGGACCGGGATCTGACCACGCGCGGGGTGGAGGTGACGCTTTGTGGCCACCGCGCTCGGGTGGCGGCTGGCCCGGCTGCGCTCGGCCTGGAAACCGGCGCGCCCATCATCCCAACGCTTATCTGGTGGGAACGCCTGTCAAAGCAGCAAGCTCGCCGCGCTGGGACGCCTTGGGGAATCGCACTGGAGTTTTGTGCCCCAATTTATGCTCCACAAGAATATTTACCGCACGAAAAGCAGACCATCATTGCACAGTTGAGCCAAGAATGGGTAAATGTAATCGGTGGATTCCTGAAAGAGCACACGGAGGATTGGCACATGCTCCAAAAAGTCTTTGTGTCAGATCTAGACCCAGATCGTTATGCCGAAACCGTGGCAGCAGCCGCTAACAGTAACGGGGATTAACTGTTGCGAATCGGATTGGTTAGCCCCTATTCTTTTGATACCCCAGGCGGGGTGCAATTTCATATTCGGGATTTGGCAGGTGAACTAGAGCTTCGCGGGCATTACGTTTCGGTTTTGGCGCCCGCCGAAGAGGACACGGAATTACCAGCCAATTACACTTCGGCGGGTCGTGCCATTCCCGTGAAATACAACGGTTCGGTTGCTCGGTTATGTTTTGGCCCGCGCGCGGCAGCAAAAACGAAAAGGTGGCTTGAGGATAACAGATTTGACGTTATCCACCCGCATGAACCTATTGTTCCGAGTGTGGCAATGTTGGCGTTGTGGCAGACTACAACCCCAGTAGTTGCTACTTTCCATAGCGCGCAATTAAGGTCTCGCGCGCTGCAAATCGCTTTCCCCATGTTGCGGCCCTCGCTGGAAAAAATAGACGCCCGAATTGCGGTTTCTGATGATGCGCGCCGCACTATTATCGAACACCTTGGGGGCGATGCGATTGTTATCCCAAATGGCGTATCGGTCGCTAATTTTTCTACCGCGACGCCGCAACCGCAATACAGTGGCGTGAAGTATGGGGGCGCAACGCCGACCATCGCTTTTTTGGGTCGCCTAAATGAGCCGCGCAAAGGTTTAGATGTTCTAGTAAAAGCTGTGCCACAGATCTTGCAATCTTATCCTGATGCGAAGTTCTTTATCGCGGGTAAGGGTGATGAAGGTGAGGCCGAAGCGAAAGCTAATCTGGGGCAATACAATGCTGCTGTACAATTTCTGGGCGGTTTATCCGATAAAGAAAAAGCGGAATTTCTGAAATCGGTCGATATTTTTGTTGCCCCGCAAACAGGTGGGGAGAGTTTCGGGATTGTACTGGTAGAAGCCATGAGTGCTGGGGCGGCCGTGGTCGCCTCTGATATGGGCGCTTTCCGGCGGGTGCTCGATGAGGGGCAAGCCGGTTGGCTATTCCGCACTGGCAATGCTGAAGATTTGGCACGCACTGTTATCAGCGCCTTATCGGACAATAAACTCACCTTTCAGAAACAACTTGCCGCAACTAACTGGGTGGGGCAATTCGATTGGTCGAACGTGGCCAGCCAAATTGAAGCCGTGTACGAAATGGTTATCGAAACTAAGGCCGCCACACCCCCAGGGGACTTAGCGGATCGAGTAATCCAAAACGTCCTTGAACGCCGTCTTGGTGCCAACGCGAACTTAGGCGCGAACGATGATTAGTGTCTGGTTCCTTATTGCGTTATTCGCCCTAATGGTGTTGGGGTGGATACTATGGAAAACTGCCACCAGAATAGACAAGCTCCATCGCAAAGTGGTGGCTGCCAAGATATCCCTAGACCAACAATTACAACGCCGAGCGGGAGCGGCCATTGACCTTGCGGTATCTGGATTGCTTGATCCGGCTTCGGCGCTGCTGATCGCTAACGAGGCGTATGCAATAGCAGATAGCCTAGATCCCATTGGTGAACCAGAATTTGCAATGGAACTCAAAGGGCTCAGCATGGCGCGCGAATTAGGGGAATCCGAGTTGTCGTCCTGCCTGCGGCAGGTTTTTCCAGATGAAACTGCGATAACCGATATCCGGGCGAATCCCATCGGGGATGAATTGATGTACCGCCTGGTTTCAACTTGGTATCGGTGCGAATTAGTGCGCCGGTTCCACAATCAAGCGGTCGCTGACGCCCGCGCGCTGCGCAGGCATTGGTGGGTGCGCGTCTTTCACCTGGCAGGCCACGCCGAACTCCCAGAAACCTGCGAACTCGACGACGCCATGTCACCCGCCCTCGCGGCGGCCGCTGTAGTTCGCGCCAATCGTGAGGGCGCGGGCGAAAATCTTTGCTACCCTCTGTAATTGTGTTAGATATCGTAACCGGCACCGACCGGGTAAAGCGTGGTATGGCAGATATGCTCAAGGGCGGCGTTATTATGGACGTGGTCACCCCTGAGCAGGCGAAGATTGCAGAAGATGCTGGCGCGGTTGCGGTGATGGCACTTGAGCGCGTCCCGGCCGATATTCGCGCCCAGGGTGGGGTGGCACGCATGAGTGACCCCGATATGATTGCGGAAATCCTTGAGGCGGTTTCAATTCCGGTAATGGCTAAGGCGCGCATCGGCCATTTTGTCGAGGCCCAGGTGTTGCAGTCTATCGGAGTGGATTACGTTGATGAATCCGAGGTATTAACCCCAGCCGATTACGCCCACCACATTGATAAGTGGAAATTTGAGGTGCCTTTTGTTTGCGGGGCCACTAACTTAGGTGAGGCATTACGGCGCATTAATGAAGGCGCTGCCATGATTCGCTCTAAGGGTGAAGCGGGCACGGGAGATGTTTCTAATGCTGTGACACATATGCGGCAGATTCGTTCGGATATCAATAAACTGCGTTCGATGTCTGAGGATGAACTTTATGTGGCTGCCAAAGAATTGCAGGCCCCATATGCTTTAGTTGAAGAAGTGGCGCGCACTGGTAAATTGCCTGTGGTGCTGTTCACCGCTGGTGGTATTGCCACCCCCGCTGATGCCGCGATGATGATGCAGCTTGGTGCCGATGGGGTCTTTGTTGGCTCGGGCATTTTCAAATCCGGCGATCCGGCGGCGCGGGCGAAAGCGATTGTCGCTGCTACGGCCCGGTACGATGACCCGGCTGTCATCGCTGAGGTTTCCCGTGGGCTGGGCGAGGCGATGGTTGGCATCAACGTCGAGGAGGAGCCAGCGCCCGTGCGGTTGGCCGCGCGCGGCTGGTAACGGCAGGCAGCGGCGTTGGTAAGGGTATTTCGCGGGGGGAGCCCGGTGCGGTTTCGCCGGGTATAGATTTGGCGTAGGATGGCGCTATGCCTTTGCACCCTGGATATCTGCCCGCCAACGACCGTTTTGACGCGATGAAATATCGCAGAGCTGGCCGATCCGGGCTCATGCTGCCGGAGTTGTCCTTGGGGCTGTGGCAAAACTTTGGGGACTTGAACCCGTTCCAGACGCAGCGCGACATTGCGCGGCGAGCTTTGGACTTGGGGATTATCCACTACGATTTGGCTAACAATTACGGCCCTCCGGCGGGGGCGGCTGAAGAGAATTTCGGGCGCATTTTTGCTAAGGATTTGGCTCCGTATCGAGATGATCTGATCATTTCCACCAAAGCCGGATACAGTATGCAAGATGGGCCGTATGGCGATCACGGGTCACGGAAATATCTGTTGGCTTCTCTCGACGCTTCTTTAGCGCGGATGGGCCTAGATTATGTGGATGTCTTTTATCATCACCGGCCCGACCCGGATACGCCGCTGGAAGAAACGATGGGCGCATTAGCCGCCGCAGTTCATTCTGGGAAAGCGCTTTATGCTGGGGTGTCAAATTATTCCGCAGAGCGGACACGCCAGGCGGCCGAAATTCTAGCCGATTTGGGTGTGCCTTTGGCATTGCACCAACCCAGTTACAACATGTTCAATAGGCATATTGAAGATGCGCATAATGATGATGGTTATGACGGCGTGCAGCACGAGAGCGTGCTTGATGTGGTGGGCGATTTAGGAATAGGCACGATTGTTTTCTCACCTTTAGCCCAAGGTTTGCTCACTAACCGTTATCTGAATGGCATCGCACCGGCAGGGTCGCGCGCTTCAAGGCCGGATTCGTTGTGGTTGAACCAATCGAACATCACCGAGGAATACTTGGCGACCGCGCGGGCTTTGAACGAAATCGCGGCCTCGCGCGGGCAGACTTTGGCTCAGTTGGCGATCTCTTGGGATTTGCGCGACCCGCGCATCAC
>JAITCS010000202.1 GCA_031282935.1 Cellulomonadaceae bacterium | reverse complement strand
ACTGGTCGCTTTGTCGTCCTCCCCAAAGGCCGGTGCGGTGTGTACCAAACCCGAACCATCGGTGGTGGTAACATAGTCCGCGCTCACAATTCGATAAGCATTTTGGGTTATCGGGTCGTTTTCGTAGTACGAGAAAGCGGGTTGATAGGTGAGGCCAACTAAATCCTCGCCTTTTAGGCGGGCGACAATCTGTGATTCAATTCCGGCGTTTTCCAGATCGCTCTTTGTATCACCATTTGATCCATTCGGGTCCCGGCTTTGCACCTCAGTGGAAGGAAATTCGTCCAGCAATTCCTTGGCGTAATTTTGCAGGCGAGCTTCGGCCAGAATGTAGTGCTGCGGTTGCCCGGTGGGCTTGGAGGATTCCACCACAACGTAGTCAATGTCGGCCCCGACAGCCACCAGCAAGTTCGCGGGTAGGGTCCAAGGCGTTGTGGTCCAAATGAGGGCGAGATCCCCAGCGGCGACACGGCCATCTGTGGTTCCAGAGGTCAGTTTGAAGCCAACGGTTACGGCAGGGTCTTTCCGGTCTTGATAAACCTCATCGTCCATGCGCAATTCGTGGTTCGACAGCGGGGTCTGATCATTCCAGCAATACGGCAGCACCCGGAAACCTTCATAAACCAAACCCTTATCCCAGAGTTGTTTGAAACCCCACATGATGGACTCCATGTACTCAAGGTTCATGGTTTTGTAGTCGTTCTCGAAATCCACCCACCGAGCTTGGCGAGTCACATAGTCTTGCCATTCCGCAGTGTATTTCAAAACCGCTTGTCGGCAAATTTCGTTGAACTTATCAATGCCAACTTCTAAAATGTCCTCTTTGGTTTTAATGCCCAACTGCCGCATGGCCTCAAGTTCGGCAGGCAAACCGTGAGTGTCCCAACCAAACCTTCTATCAACGCGCTTGCCGCGCATAGTCTGATACCGTGGCACCACATCTTTCGCATATCCAGTCAATAAATGCCCGTAATGCGGCAACCCGTTTGCGAAAGGTGGCCCATCGTAGAATACGAACTCATTGCTGCCGTTTTCGCCGCGCGGATTCTTGTCCAAAGATGCCTTGAAAGTGTTGTCGCCCTGCCAATAAGCCAAAACTGCCTCTTCCAGCGCAGGCAAATTCGGCGAGGCAGGTATCTGGGCGCCGCTCTTGGCGGCCTCGGAGCCCTGGCCTGGCGTTCCTTGTGACAGACTGCTATGCAATGGGTAAGGCATGGCACAACCCTAGCTCCTCAGTGCTTGCTACACGAGGTTGCGCCCCAAAACTCGCCAGTCCGGCGCGGTTTGCCACCCCGTGGCGTTCTACACGTCAACCCTAAAAATGGCGGGCTGACTGTTCTGGTCCTTTGACGGCAGCGGCATGTCATAGCGGGCCATCACAGCCGTTTGCATGAGGCGCCCAATCTTGGTGCCGCTCTTATCGGTTTGGGTGATTTGATCAACGCTTTCCGACTTTATCCAGCGGCCTTTATCGCGGTATTGTTTTATCCGCCAGCCCACTAAGGCAAGAATACCAAGGGCGCCAATAATGAGCACCACCCACTCAAATGGGTTTGGCATTGTCACTTCAAGGCCCATTACCCACATGATTTGGGCTCCAAAACTGCGCCCTGTATTCCACATAATTTCCTCCTGGCTTAAGGTTGTAATCGTTAAGTCGGTGTGGATTTAGCTCTGAACCACGTCAGAATTTCGCCCTCAAGCCCAATCCTACCCCACAACCCGCGCCTTATGGTCAAGAAAGACGCCAAAAAACCGTCTCCGTGGCGCCAATGCACCCTAAACCGCCTATGGGCGCAAACCGCGTTCGGCGCCCCGACCTCGTGCGCTGCTTACCCCGGACGTTTCCTAGTCTTCAGGCTTGCGCGGGGATTTGAGCCGCACCTCGGTGCCCCAACCCGGCCGGGACACAATCTCAGCCGAACCGCCCTTCCGCTCCATCCGCCCAAAGATGGATTCGCGCACCCCCAGGCGATCCCTTGGAACCGCCTCCATGTCGAACCCCTCCCCGCGATCCCGCACGAACACCTCAACCGTCGGCTCAGTGACCTCAACATAAACCGAGATCGGCGGGGCGCCGTGCGCCACGGCGTTCACCAGCGCTTCCTTTGTGGCCGCCAGCAGGGCCGCTGTGGCCTCATCCGGGGAGCAGTCCCCCACCACCACCACGTCAATCGGAGCCACCGGCGCGCCCACCTTGCCCACCTTGCCGTCCTCCACCTGCGCGGCGACCTCCTTAATCTGGGCTGCTAAGGAGGTGGACTCCTCGGGCCGGTCATCGTACAACCAAGTGCGCAACTCGCGCTCCTGCGACCGCGCCAACCTTGCCACGGTATCCGCATCGGTCGCGTTTGCCCTGATCAGAGCCAAGGTTTGCAGCACGGAATCGTGCAGGTGCGCCGCAATGTCGGCACGCTCCGCCTCACGAGCCTGAGCCGCGCTCGCATCGCCTAACCGCCGCCCGAGGCGCACCCACCAAGGCGCAATAACTAAGCCAGCCCCGAGCAGCACTACCAGAATCGCAAGCCCGGTCTGCACAAACTCCCAAAAAGGCCGCCCAGACCAAAAGAACACCAGAATCCCGGCGACCACCAAAATCGTGCCGCCGCCCACGCGCAACCACATTCGCAGCGAGCGGCTCGCCTGCCCGGTTTCGGTGTCCTCCAACTGGCTCCACGCCAGCGCCAACCCAGCGGCGGCCATCACCGCAGGTGGCACCCAACTGTGGCGCCAATCCCAGCCGAGGCGCACCGCCACCAACCCCACCGCCGTGCCCAGCAAAACCAGGCCGGTGATCACCTCGCGCCGCCAAATCCCCTTGAGCAGAGCCATCGGGTCGGGGGAATCGGTCTGCCTGCGCGCAAGGCGTTGAATCGCCGTCGGCCGTGAAATAACCTCCGCGCGCGCCGGATCCCCCGTGGGAACCGTGAGCCACCAAAACAAGTACGCGAAAATTCCTGCCCCGCCCAGCAGTGTCAAAGCGACCACCGCCACCCGCACCCACTTCACCGGAACCCGCAAATAGACTGCCAACCCGGCGCACACCCCGGCCAGCCAGCGCCCCGCCACCGGTCGCAGCAACCGAGGTTCTAGGGCGCTCTTGGGCGCGGGCGGGACGGCGAGAGTGCGCGCCCGCCGCTCCTCTACTCTGGTCATAGGTATATGGTGGCACGACCCCCGGGCAAAATAAACATTCGCCGTTCGAAATCGGGGTTTCCAGGCAGAAATCAGGGTCGAATCAGGGTATCACCCAATATCTTTACGGCGCCCGGCACGGCAGAATTACAGGTATGACAACACAAAATGATATCCAAATGGTACAACCTCCCCTCGCCCCACGGCCTTCGGACAAGTTCTTCAACTCGGTGCGCCACACCGGGATCACGCGGGCGCCAGAGCGTTGGCTCGGCGGGGTTGCTGGCGGGATCGCCCGGCGCCTCGGCTGGGACCCCATGATTGTGCGTGGCTTGTTCTTCCTCTCGACTTTCTTGGGCGGTTTCGGTTTCTTGCTTTACGGCGCTGCGTGGGCGTTATTGCCTGAAGCCATTGACGGTCGGATTCATTTGCAAGAGGCAATTCGCGGGCATTTCAATCCAGCTCTAATTGGCGCTGGGCTCATGTTTTTGCGTGGCTTGACAAATACTTCGATTTTCCGTTTGGGCTCTAGCGCAGCAGGAGCAGGGCTTAGTGTTTTCAGTGCCTTGTTGACTGTAGGGCAAATCGCTTTTTGGGGCGTAGCGATCTGGTTGTTTGCAGTTTGGATTCGCAATCGTAAGGCGGCTCGCATCGCTGCCGGAGGTGCCTCTTTTTAGCCCCAGCACCGACTGGTGAAACAAACGGAGAAGTAATTGACGAAATAAGCGTCACGGAAATGCCTCTTATTTCGGCACAGTCTGTGACAGATTTGCCTCTTGATTCGGAACTGCCCTTAACGGAATTGCCTGTTGTTTCGGATCAGCCCATTATGGAAATACCCCTGACCGAAAGCACAATGCCAATGGCAGATGAAGGGTACATGTTCGCCGACGCTGATTTCCTACAGCAAAGTATTCTTTCCGATCTGGAAACCGAACACGACCGAAAGGAGCGCCACCACGGGGAGGCGCTCCAGCATAAAGACGTTGACCTCATGCACCGCGAGGTGCAGCGCCAACGTAAGGATTACGAGCGCGCGCAACGCGCTTGGCAGCGCAGTCAGACGCCCGTGGTCAAAGGCCCTGGTGCCGTGGCCACATTGGCGGTGCTTGGCACCCTAACCTTGCTGACGGCGGCGGCGTTCTTTTTGACCCGCACTTTTGGGGCGTTGCATTTCGCTGCCGCCGGTTACCAGTGGAACATCCCGCTGGCCTTGCTGGGGGCGGCGCTAGTGCTGCTCGGTGTGGTTAGCGTGGGCGCTGGGGTGCGTGGCCGGAACAGCGGGTTTTTGGGCCTGATCGGCGTTTTGGGCCTTATTGCCGGGTTGATTTCCTTTACCACGATAAACGGGCAGCGTTTATTGGATGGCGAACTGGATTCGGTAACTGTTGGTTCTATGTTGTCTTCTGCTGATTGGCCGACTCACGAGTCGCAGCGGGTTATCAATCAAGGTGAAACCGTCACACCAGATTCTATCCAGAGCGCCGCTGATGGCTTTCGGATTCAATTTGGGGAGGGCACGATAGATTTGACCGATATTGATTGGCAAAACAATTCCGCTGTAATTCCGCTTTCGGCCTCGGCTGGCAACCTGACCGTAGTTGTTCCTCCCGGTGTTGACGTTACCGCCAATGTGCGCATGATGGCCGGCACGGTGAATTGGGAGGTGGCTGGTAATTCCGTTACCCAGGCATTGACTGCGGTTCGGGGAAATCCTGCCGTATTCTCCACCGCTAACCCTGAAATGCCATACGCTGGTATTTCCCAAGGCCCCCGAGAGTTGTTCAACCAAGGCATATCACTGCTTATTGATATGGGTGCAGGCAATGTGACCATTACTGACCGCGCCTTAGTTGGCAGCACCCCAGCAGGGAGAAACTAATGTCAAACGAGATGCCCAATTTTGACCAAGTTGGCTATCCATATTCTTACCCGCAACCTCCGGTGAGCACTGCGGTGCGCCCCGGCACGATTGTTTGGGGTTTGATTCTGGCCACTCTCGGCGTGTTGGTGCTGCTGACAAGTATCGGCTATGCCGTTGACATTGCCATGGTTTTCATCCTGCTGCTTTCGGCGGCTGGCATGGCGCTTATTGCGAGCGCCATTTCCAGCGCGATGCGGCGCGCCAACCGAATGTAACTACTCCCATTCGATGGTGCCGGGTGGTTTCGATGTCACATCAACAACCACCCGGTTCACCTCGCGCACCTCGTTGGTAATCCGGTTGGAGATCCGGGCCAGCACCTCGTAGGGCAGGCGCGACCAGTCGGCCGTCATCGCGTCCTCCGATGAAACCGGGCGCAGCACGATGGGGTGGCCGTAGGTGCGCTCGTCGCCTTGGACCCCCACGGAACGGACATCGGCCAGCAACACTACGGGGCATTGCCAAATCTGGGCATCCAACCCGGCCTTAGTCAGTTCCTCACGAACGATGGCGTCGGCAGCCCGCAACACCTCAAGCCGTTCCTCATTGACCTCACCAATTATTCGGATACCAAGACCGGGGCCTGGGAAAGGCTGCCGGCTAACTATACCTTCTGGCACCCCAATTTCTCGGCCCACCGCGCGCACCTCATCCTTGAATAGATCGCGCAGCGGTTCTATTAGCTCAAACTCAAGATCTTCAGGCAAACCGCCCACATTGTGGTGGGATTTGATATTGGCTGTGCCATCACCGCCACCGGATTCTACAACGTCAGGATAGAGCGTGCCTTGCACTAAGAAATGCACGTCCTCTCCAGGGTGATTCGCAACGATTTCTCGCTGCGCTTCCTCGAACACCCTAATAAACTCCCGGCCAATAATCTTTCGTTTCGTTTCCGGGTCGCTTACGCCTTTTAGTGCCGATAAAAAGCGGTCTTTTTTGCGCTTTACCACTAAATCAACTCCGGTAGCGGCCACGAAATCTCGCTCCACCTGTTCCACTTCGCCTTGACGCATTAGTCCGTGGTCAACCAAAACGCATGTGAGCTGATCACCGATGGCCTTTTGTACGATGGCTGCTGCGACAGCGGAATCCACTCCCCCACTCAGGCCGCAAATTGCGCGTTTGTTGCCGACTTGCGCCTTAATTTTAGCGACTTGATCAGCGACGATGGATTCTGGAGTCCAATCGTAACCAATACCTGCGCCATCGTGCAAGAATCGTTCCAAGACCTTTTGGCCATAAGTGGAATGAATAACCTCAGGGTGCCATTGCACCCCAAATAAGTGCTTATCCTTGTTCTCGAAAGCCGCCACCGGGGAACCGTAGGAAGTCGCTAAAACCTCAAAGCCTTCGGGTGCATTATGCACCGCATCCCCGTGACTCATCCAGACGTTTTGGGTGGCGGGAACATCATTTAGCAATAAGCCCGGTTCCGTTACGGTAACTTCGGTGCGCCCGAATTCTGCGGTGCCGGTTTTTGCCACTTTCCCATTCAGAGTTTGGGCCATTAGTTGGAAGCCGTAACATATTCCGAATACTGGCACGTTCGCTTCAAACAATTCCCCAGAAATCTGCGGGGCGCCCTCGGCATAAACGGAGGCTGGGCCACCAGAAAGAATTATCGCTGCTGGATTCTTGGCGAGCATTTCCGCGACCGGCATCGAATGTGGCACCACCTCGGAATAAACCTGAGCTTCCCGCACGCGCCGCGCAATTAACTGCGCGTATTGCGCGCCGAAATCCACCACCAAAACCGGGCCCTGCTCCATGAAACCCATCCTAGCGGATTTCCGCTGCGTGGTTGCAGTATGCGGTATTTTGAGGGGGAAGTCTCCCCCTGGCTCCAACCGGGTGCGTCGGCTTGCGCCCGCCGCCGCCCCCGTTTTCCACCACCCCCTCGTCATCCAGGCCCGGGGCTGGCAGTTCTTTTCGGGGGCGGTTGTTGTGGGGGGCGCCCGCTGCGGTGTGGCACGTCCTGGTGGGCGCAGCGTGGCGATAGGCTATAGGCAATGTGGGAAGATCGTTACGGGTACGGCGCGCTGAAACCGCCGCCGCCCAAGGCTGTCGCTCAAGTTAGCGCCACCCGTGGCTTGGTGGTGGAGCACGACGCCTCGGGTTGGGTGGGCGCGGTCATCAGAGTGCAAAGAATCGGCGGCGTTCGCGTGGTCGAACTCGAGGACAGGCACCGGAAAACCCGATCCTTCGAGCTGGGTGACGGCTTCTCGATTGACGGCCAACCC
>JAITCS010000198.1 GCA_031282935.1 Cellulomonadaceae bacterium | reverse complement strand
GTCCGATGTCGCAGTGGGATGATTTCCGCAGCGAACTGCAAGGCATGGGGATTGACCGCGTGCTCGAAATCCGCAACGCTGCGCTGGCGCGGGCTCGCGGGTAGTTTGCTGGTTTGTTGGGCTGCGCCGATTTGGCGGCAGCTTGATCCAGGCCCAAATAGTTAGTTTGGTCAAGAGGCCCCCACCGCACCGGTTGGGGGCCTCTTGACGCTCCGCTTATCGGAGCGCGCTAGTATCAGTTGGGCATCAACGGAACGCCCGAATGATTTTGGCGGTTGCAGCCCCACCGGCTAGAGTGAGGGGAATAGCGACTGTGCAAAGCGCGATAATGTTAGGCTCGAATTGCAACCTGCCCTGGGCATTGGCAATGTAGGCGCCCAAAGGGATGGAAAGCGATTGACCACCCACGCCATGCCCCGCTGCGCGCCCAATCCCCTCGGCGTTCCCGGCTCCGCTTCCAAAGTGGTAAAGAGCCAAAGCCACCGGCAGCATTTCCTTGCCAGCAACGGCGGTTTTGCCGCCATAAGAAACAGTGGCCCCAGACCGAACCAAATTGCCAACCTCAACTAAAATCTTATCCGCGCCGCCCACAGGCGCTTCGTCTTGGCCTGGCCCGGTAACCGATAAACCTGCGGTTGAGTTCGCTGACCTAGTGGCAATCTTGACCATGCCGAGATAGTATCATGGCTTATATGCGGTAACGTGGATATAGAATCTGCTGTTAGCTGCGGCTGGGGACGGGTAGGGGAGAGAACGCGAATATCCCCGGTTCGTAAATTACTACTACAGTCGCATTGCCTAAAGGTAGGTCAAGCCTGGCGTTGATAGGAATATTAGAGTTAGCGAACTCGTAATCATTGGTGCGGATTTCAAAACTGTTCGATTCGGGGCGAGGGGTGACAGTGTTACCACTACCTGTTAATTGCGCAACCCGCATCGAAATCTGGCCAGCAAGATTCGACATATCAGAAATTGCTGAGCCAGCAAATGGGATGAGGTGAACAGAAACATCTGCACTATCCGCGAGCGATTGTGCGTGGGTTGGTATTTCGCCAACAAAGCCAATCTCTAGCGAATTATCCGTAGTTTCTAGAATAAAAGAGATTTCTTTTTCGTAATTCTCAAATATTTGATTAACTAAGTGTGATTTCTCCATCTGCTCTTGTAACCCAAACTCCGCTGATGCTACTGATATGGCGGCAGAACTCTGTGCGCCCGCAAAAGCCAGGGCACCTGCCAATAACATCGCACCTGCGTTGGCGGACAATCTTGCGGCACTCATAATGTAGCTTCCTTGCTCGTGGGTGAGTGTAGGTACTACATCATATCTTTTGCATATTAGCTAAGGCAGAGCATGGCGCGATTTTTATTCCTTGTTTGGCTAAGGTTTGGTTAATGCTCGGCTAGTAGTTTGGGTTAATGGGGCGCGGGGGAGCGGGCGCTATCTCGGATCACTAGGGCGGGTTCGAGCACAGCGGCAATTCGCGGCTGGGGATCGCTTTGGCCCCCGATTTCATCCACAAGAGCTTCGATGCAGGCGCGCCCGGCCTCGGCGAAAGGCTGCCGTAGTGTGGTCAAACTGGGCACGATGAACGCGGCCGCCTCCACATCATCAAAACCGACGATGGAAACATCATCCGGCACCGCCAATCCGGCCTCCCAAAGCGCCCGATACAACCCGATTGCGATGTCGTCATTGACGGCATAAACCGCCGTCGGGCCAGTGCCAGCTTTTATCGCCGCCGCAATCTCCTTACCCACCTCATAACCCTGCTGGGAGGTCCACCCCTGCGCCGTGAGAACCACCGGCGTCAAACCAGCCTTAGTCATAATCGCCGTGTAAGCGTCACGGCGTACCGTGGCGTCAATCCAGTTTTCTGGCCCAGCGATATGCCAAATCTTTGCGTGCCCCAATTCAAGCAAATAGTCAACCGCTAATTGGGTACCTTTGCCATGATCAACGTACACATATTTGCCTGGGGAATTGGCTGGAATATCTGGGCGCGCCGCACTAATAACAACGGGACAAGGGAACGAATAAGAATCAACCGCTAATGCAACCTCATTATGAGGCACAATAGCAATAATGCCGTCCACGCCTTGTTCCACTAATTGGTTTAGGCGGCGATGAGTTTCCTCAGGTGTGAAATTGGCAGCCGGAGCCAGCGAAACATAATAACCATTCTCTTGGGCCGCCTCACCAATAGCGATTGCCATATGTAGCGGGCCCACATTTGTGCTGTTGGCGGTGAGCACACCGATGGTTGAGGAATGGCCCGAGGCCAAGGCGCGGGCGGCAGAACTGCGCCGATACCCCAACTGGTCTATAGCGTCGAGCACCGCGTCGCGGGTGGCGGGCCGGACATTTGGGTGGTCGTTGAGCACGCGGGAAACGGTTTGGTGGGAAACCCCGGCGAGGGCGGCGACATCGGCCATTGACGGCTGGCGGAGGTTAGGGTCGGCGGTAAGCCCGGTCGCTTTTTCTTGATGCAGACTCATATCATGGCCTCCGCTTCGATATTTCAATGAGTAGCGCGATGTCCGCTTCCTCTTGCGCTAATGCTTCGGCTTTATCTCGCTCCCGGCGCTGCTCTACGAAAGACGGCCACAACTCGCCCACAATATCCTCGACTATCTGATGGGAGACCGAACCCGCCGTGTCAAGAGTCGGGTAACTGTTGGCAGCAAGCAAGCGGTCGGTAGCCGCAACCCATTGCGCCATTGTGGTGACCAAGCGCCGATTCGCTTGCAATTCGGCGAAATCTAGGAACTGCGTGGTCAGGGTATCGAGTTCCGCGAGTTCGGTTTCCGTCAAGTAGTTTTTGGCGATTATCGCATCTGCTTTTACAGGTCGGTCGCCTTTCCAAGTGGTCATTCCGAACGACGACGACGCCGTATCCACCCGTTCGCGCACCAACTCCGCTGCCGTTTTGCCGGTGATCGCATAAAGCAACTTGTTCTGGATAGTGGCAAAGAACTCTTTAGCTAACCCTGACTTCGGATCATAATCGGCGCTCGTTTGTGCAAATAAATCTCGCACTTTCTGATAAAAGCGCTTCTCGGAAGCTCGGATCGCGCGGATACGAGCCACGATTTCATCAAAGTAATCCGGCTCGGCACCTGGATTCTTCAATCGTTCGTCATCAATTACGGCGCCCTTGAGTAGATACTCTTTCAATATTGAGGTGGCCCATTGCCGGAACAACACCGCATGTGATGTCGAAACCCGATAACCGACAGCCAGGATCATGTCCAAGTTGAACACACGAATCTCGCGCCTAACCTGTCGGTTACCTTCCTGTCGAACCACTAACTCTGAGTTAGCAGTTGCCTCAGACACCTCTCCGTCAGCCAAGACGCGTCGAACGATCTGAATAATATTTTCGCTGCTGGTGCCATACAGGTCGGCCATCTGGTTGTAAGTAAGCCAGATAGTCTCGCCGCCGGTGCGCAACTGCACGGCCGCGCCATCCGCTCGGCGATAGACAATCATCTCGCCATTGGCGATTGGGCGGTTGAGCCTGTCGAAACCACTCTCACTCATTGCGACACCTTAACCTTCCCGGTAACAGCCGCAGTAATAGGAGCCTGTAACTCAATGGCCCGCTCGGTATCAGTGATCGCCGCGTCATATTCGGGTGCTGGGCGAGAAGTGGGCACAGAGCCATTTTGGCCTGAACGGGGGTTTTTGCGAGTTAGGCTGGCCGCCGGGCCAAGGGAAGCTGGTGACACACACCGATCCCCCAGCATTGTTAGCGCTAACATTCGTCGAGCGACAACTGGATTTTACACTATGGTCAATGCGGTAATTTTAAGGGTATGCCAGAATCGCAGACCCTCCCAAGCCTCGTAACCACTGCCACGGGGGAGACCCGGCTGCTGGTGGACGGCTCGCCATACCTAATTCGCGGCGGCGAGCTCGGCAATTCGAGCGGGGAGCGCGCTTATCTGAACGATTTTTGGCCGCGCCTGGACAGCCTCAACCTGAGCACGCTTTTGGTGGCGGTTTATTGGGACGCCATCGAGCCGGTTGAGGGGCAGTTCGATTGGACCACTGTTGACGAATTGCTGGAGGACGCGCGCGCCCACGGGTTGCGCTTGGTGCTGCTTTGGTTCGGCTCTTGGAAGAACTCGATGTCGTCATATGTGCCGAGTTGGGTCAAAAAGGACTACTTGCGGTTCCCGAGGGCACGAACTTCACCGCAAATGTCAGCCAGCGGGGTTGGCGAAAGCGAGGGGACAGCGCTAGAGATTCTCTCTCCGTTTTACCCGGCCAACCAAGAAGCTGACGCCAAAGCATTCGCAGCATTAATGGCGCATTTGCGCGAGGTTGACCCGCAGCACACCGTTATAATGGTGCAGGTTGAGAACGAAATCGGCATGATTCCACAGGCGCGCGACCACACGCCCGCCGCCGAGGCAGCCTGGAACGAGCCCGTGCCTGCCGCGCTTATGGCTCATCTTAGCGAGCACCGCAGCAATATCGGGGCCGCACTCGCCGCGCAGTGGCACGCCGCTGGAGGCAAAACCGCTGGGACTTGGGCGGAGGTGTTTGGCGACAGCCCCGCAACTGAGGAACTGTTTCAGGCCTGGGCCTTCGCGCAATACGTGGAGGCCGTGACCGCCGCCGGAAAATCGCAACTCAACTTGCCGATGTTCACCAACGCCGCGCTCATCCGAACCGGCACGCAACCCGGCCAGTACCCGAGTGCTGGGCCGTTGCCGCACCTGGCCGACATCTGGCGCGCCGGTGCCCCCAGCCTGGATTTCATCGCCCCCGACATTTACTTTCCCAACTTTGCGCAGTGGGCCGACGCTTATGTGACCTCGGGCAATCCGTTGTTCGTGCCCGAGGCCCTGCGTAGTGTTGACGCGGCCGCGAACGCGCTCTACTCATTCGGCAAGCATGGGGCGCTCGGGTTTGCGCCTTTTGGCATCGAGTCCATATCCGGCAACGCGGCGACCATGCTCGCTGGAGCATACGACATTGTGGCGCAGTTGACGCCGCTGATCGCCCAAGCGAACGCTGATCGTTCCCCGCAGGGTTTTTCGGCTGCGCTGAGCGCGACGGCGCCGAGCATGACCGGGTTTTTGCCTCCCACCGATGACCAGCGTGCGCCGCACCGCATCCGGGTCGGCGACCTGTTTTTGGAGGCCACCTACGAGCGGGTGCCCGCGCCAACGTTGGCCGACGGCGTGATCAACGAGAGCGGCCAGGCCGCAGGTTCGGAGAAACTTCCCGCTGCGGCGATTGCGATATGTGTTGGGGCGGATGAATACATCATTGCTGGTACGGGGGTGACCGTGACGTTCCGAAATACGGCGCCCGGCGGGGATACGATTGGTATTCTTTCCGCAGAGGAGGGCCGATTCGTGGGGGAGGGATCACGGTGGCAGCACGTTCGCTGGCTGAACGGCGACCAGACCCACCAAGGTCGCCACATCCGCCTAGAACCGGGCCGGTTCGCCATCCAAAAAGTAAAACTCTACCGCTATCGCTAACAACTGCGGCCTAGAATGGCCAAGCGTCGTGCGGTCGGTGGGGATTGCGGCTGCTGGTGCAAGAGGAATGGGCGCAAAGCAGCGAATATCCTATTGCATTAGCAGAGGGGCCAGAAAGAATGCTGGCTTGTATGTGAGGGATATATACATGCGGTTAAAATAATCAGAATAGCGAATATAGGTGCAGGAACGGCGAAGCAGACGCCAATCCGTCGCCGAACATCCCTCCCAGGCAATTTCGTCGAGTGAGTTTGTAAATGCGCCTGCTAAGTTTCGGACTATTTCCCGTTCCGCCATGCCGCTATTGTTGGTGACACTAAGCGTCCGAGAACAGCCGGCAGAACCACACTCGACATAGTCGTCTATAATCGCAAACTCGGCAGGTAATATGGCTGCTGCAGGTTCGGGTGTGTTAATGATTCCCCCCGCGAACTGGAACATTCCAAAAGCTAACCATGCAACGCCGCCAAATAATGCCAAAGCGATTGTTAACAAGATTATTACAAGCGAAAGCGAGCCGATGGCTAAGGCAATCCCGTTCTTGACCTTACTATGTGCCACCGAGTCCTCAAAAGCCTCGTTGTGCTTCGCCACAAACATATAATACCTTAGGATCGCAAACTCGCGTTGAATTGCTCGAATATGTCGTAGAAGTGCTTCACTCTTGCGCCAACTGCATCTGCGTCAGTATTAGTCCCATTATAACGAGCAAGAATAGCTTCAATCTCATGGTCGGCGAACGTTAAACGAGGGACATCAAGGACACCGATACGGTCCGCACCCCACATAAGTACGGTTGGGACTATGGCGATGCTAAAGTTAAGGTCAGTGTGAATAAGCTGCCACATGGCCCACATATCGCGCCAGTTATGATTATCAAGCAATATTCCATCTGCAAAATCACTCTCGATCGCCCAGTTCTGGGCAAGAATGGCTGTGTTCGCAAACACTTGAGCAAATCCCGTGGATGAATCCTCTTGGATTACTGAAGGCGGTTGTGGTTCTGGCCCAACCGGACTCTCCAGCCATGCCTCATGCTGCTCTAGATAGGAATACCAGATAATTACCGCGTAGTTTGATAGCAGATCGTCCCACCGAGTTTTCCAATTCTCCCAAAACGCTATCGACTGTATTAATGCTTTTCTAATTCCCCAGGTTCGCGCCAAGTTTGTGATAAGCAGGTCATGTGCTAGAACTCGTTGGAGAATCACTGCTGGATCCGGTTCAAGGAGTCCCAGGGTATTTCCAATATCGGCTCCTGGCGAGTTGATGTAAGCAAGTATCGCACTCGCTAGGGAAGGATGGAGAGCCATATCGAATTGTACATCGAGTTTCTCACCAGTTGGAGGACTGTTTATAGAGGATTGCCCCAAATCGCGTCCTGATGCGATGTTATTATCAATCTCAATCGCTCCGCCACCAGTACCTAGCGTAATTGTAGATATCTGGTCAAAAGCCCAATTTGATGGTAGGTGGAATCCTAGGTTTCCGCTATATCCCGTGCTCATACCTGAAACAAAACTGCTCTCCGCGAGGCCTAGTTGAGAGATTCGAGAACACACGTTTCGAGTGCCGTATATTCCTACTCTGTACATTCCGTTAAAATTGCGGGTAACAGTGTTAATCGCCTCAAAGTGGGGGATCACATTCGAGGTGATCTGGTCATCAGTGGCATCAAAATCCACTGCGAAATATATGAAAGTATTGCGTAAAAAACCGTATTCGGTCGCAGCTTCAATAGCAGCGAAAGCGTCATTTTGCCCTTGAATGTCAGAAAAATACGACAGATATGATCCGTATGTCTGATAGATCGGAAATACACGCAGACCTGCACCGAATATTACTGCAAGTTCCCCTGGTTGAATCTTTTTGTTAAGTGCGGAGGAACTTGAAGCGTTTGTAAGGTAGCGCCCAATAACCTGGCGGCCATTGGCTATGAGGGTTGACGCTCGGGGCGCCGTAACCTGGGTAATCGTATCCGCAGCAGTTCCCACACGATTGGGGTCACCATTTGATACTAGGAGCGACGACCAGGTTTGGTAATCGCCTTGGCCTGAAATTGGCAAAGCGGTGAAGTTTTGGAAACTAACGACATGTGCTGAGTCGGAAACTGAGAAACTCCCATCGAAAGCAACGGGATATAGATTAAATCGCATTGCCGCTTGAAAAAGGCGAATCCAGTTACGTCCCGGCCCGTCCTGATTACCGATAGCGATAGCGCCTTTCGCTTGCACAGCAGCGCGTGTTCCAGGCCCGTAATTGCCGTTCGCCCCAGCAACGTTGAGCTCCTCCTGAATGGCGTATACCAAAGCAGTTTGAACAGTACGAGAATAACTTCCGTCTGCGGGGATGATAGAGTACCAAGAGCGATTCAAATAGGTTGCATTCATCCATTGTTGCACTTCTCTGACAAACTGTTGGCCGTTTCCGATAACTATGTATGCATCCATATTTAGAATTGCTCTAAATAGCGTCGGGGTGATGATACCAGTTTGTGGGATGCCGATATGTGATTGGATAGAATTTACGGCGGTTGTTGTTTGCGGTAACCAACTTCCAGGCAACTGACCATTCCCGGCGTTGTATCCTTTGCAGTACAAACCAGCGATGAGGATATTAGCGATATTTGGAGTGAAATTTCCAGATGAGATATTTCCGAAAGCTCCTAGTGCAGACATTGTGCCCGGGCCAAAGTTATCGGATAAGGAAGATATCCCGAGCTCGTGTTGGAGTGCGCGGGTGAGCGCCCGCATAGTCGCCCACCCAGTGCGCCCGTCAACCACTACCGGATTCCACCCTGGTACCCCAGTATATGTAGTGTTTAGCCAAATTTGTACGTTCTCAATCCAGGGGTCTGGGTTTGCCACTATTGCACCTTCCTCCTGTCATTTCTAGCTGCATACTAGGTGAGAAATTGTTGAGGTGGTGTTCAAGCCGGAGTTCGCAGAAATCGTATGGACAACGGTGGAACCATTGCGAGCTTGAATTGAACCGCTTGTACGAGAGTTTGCTATCGACCGAACAGCCTTGCCCAATGGGCTTACGTCATTTGTGCTAGGACAGGTTGTGAAAGCCAGACGATTACCTGAATAGTTCGCGCCGTCGTAAGCGCAGAATGATCCTGAAGGGCAATTACCGACAGCTAACGGGGCGACCCCGATATTATCAGGGGAAAGCGTCAAGACAATCGCGCCATCGTTCCAAGCGATTTCGTTCCAAGCGACCTGGATTCCTCCTGCATGGGTAGATAGTATTTCATTTATCCTACCTTGCATCGACGAATAATCATTAGGTATTGCTGTTGCTGCCGTACTCATTCCAAATACGAAGCCCATTGTGAGTGTAATTATTGCTGAGGCAATACTATTACGCTTGAATTTCATTTTCTTACCTTTCCCAGGCATGATACCCGGTGACTATTGGGCCAGGTTGGCCCAAATGGGTTGTTGTTGCTTCATTTACGGTTTCTACTGCGAGGATTCGCCCCGTTTGCGGTGATATGATAATATATTCAGATATCTCGTCGTTCAGCCAATACCTCGTCGTAGCAATCGCTATACCTTCCCGGCCGAGACGGTCAACCACGGATCCAGCCACCCGAATATTTGGTAATTGCGAGAGGAATCTTAACAAGGCAGCGTTTTGCGCGCCGTTTAAATATTGCTCCATTAGTAGTCCCCTGACAGCTCCGAAATATTCTGCCGTGTCGGGAACCACGTCGATACCCATTCCCTGTTTCAGGAACTCATCTACATTCTCAGAATGTACTGGAGCATGGCCAGGGAATAGAGTCGAGTCAGCAGGGAAGTGATCGCTCCAAATTAGGGTGCCAACGGGTGGTATCCCTTCATCTGTGACATCCAGCGGGTTACCTACATTATCTACAGGTTGTCCAGCCCGAACTACAATCGAGAGAGAACCATCTGGTTTTCGCGTGATTTTGTATTGCTCGGGCATTACGAATGTCACGAATCTCGTAGATTGTGAATCTTTGGTAATCGACATATTCCAAGCCTGGACTCGGATCGTTTGGAATTTCTCCGACGTCAGCGGGAATGCTGCAGCCTTTTCGCTCAGTTTCTCTAGCAATTCTTGTGAAGTCACTTCTATCGGGCGAAAGTCCAGTAATTGGGGCGACGCCGCGTAGGATATTGTAGGGGTAAGTTGCCCTAAGAACAAGGACACTAGTACAAACATAACGGATAATACTCCGATAATCGCCGGACTCAACTGGGGCGCTGCGAACTTTGTGTGCTTGGCTTCACTATGATGAGCTATTTCATTACCTGTGATTCTAGAGAGTTCTCTCTCCGCGCGGGCAGTGAGATGCATATGTCGGTTTCCGCTGGTTGGGCGTGCCGCTTTGATTCTGGATTTGATTGACAGCATTTGGAGTCACCTCTTTCGTAAGGGGGGGGGTCTCCTCAGTTTCAGTGGTCCGGTTAGTCAGTATTGATTTCATGTGTGAACGCGCCCGAAATAGGCGCAGTCGAATCGCGGTGGGTGTGCATGCGAGAATTTTGGCCATTTCTGGTGCTGTCAGGTCTTCCCAATAGGCCATTCGGAGTAATTCGCGCTCACACATTGGCAATTCGTTCATTGCTGCCCTGGTAGTGATCAGTTCGTCAATTGGCTCCGGCTCCGTTGCCTCCGAGAACCCCAGCGCAAGTCTATTCAATAGAACTTTATTTCTGCCTTGATGCCTGTACTCGTTACCGATGACATTTCTAAGGGTTTGATAAATCCAAGCAAGGCTTAGTTCATTCCCTGCCGAAGAGTGTTCCCACGCAATCCGGAAAACAGTCGAAGCGGCGTCTTGCGCATCGGCAAAACAACCCAGCCGCTGATGGGCCGTAGTCAGGACAAGGCGGTAATAGCGCCTGTAGAACACTTCAAACTGATCAGAGTTCAATATGTTCCCCTTTCCGGTCGCTATATGCTGTGTACTGATTTATTTCCGTTCCAACCTAGAGTGTTTCGTCTCAGATCAAACCGCGCCAGGTATTGTGGCGATAATAGTCACCCGCAGGTTACGGAACCGCGATAATGTGCGCATCCGGCAGGTATGGAACAGCGGTATGGGGTGGTAGGTATTGCCCTTGGGCACCCCAAACCGCTGCCACACACTTAGCGCCCCCTCATACAGGAAATGGCACAACGTCAATATACGTCAGCTTGATCGAATTGAGTGGGATAAACGCCTGAAGCATCAAAGCGATAGCAAACGCTATTGTTTGATGCGTAACCTCGCACTGTGCTCCAATTCCACTTGCCGCTGGCTTGATAATGGATGCTTTGGCTTGTAAACTGCCCGGGACATACCGCGTCAACAGATTGCATCATGTAAATGTAGCTGTTGGGAACTGTGCTGACTCCAACATTGTTGAAACATAAGGTACTTTCCGACTGTTGAGCGGTTTGGTGGTACTTGACCTTATAATTTGTTGACGTGCAGGTAACCAACTGCTGGATACTGTCTTCTGGGCCTGGTTTGCCAAGAGAATTACTGATTGCAGGCGCATTGGAATTGTCGAAGCTTCTTTCGATGCGGGCAATTTCCAGTTCAATCAGGCGCTCTCGGCTGATCGGATTGCCTTCGAGGTCAAGCCAGATCGTACCGTCGTCAAGGTCAATCATGTATGGTAGATAGTCAGGGTTAATCTCAACCGAGGCAGGTTCCTTAACTGCGGTGGCGATACTTGGCATGGCCAGTACTGCGAAACCAGATATGAGGCAAGCCGATGTAATTCCAATAATACGACGATAGGTTCTTTTCATTTTTTCCACTCCTTTTTGTGGCACGCGAGGAATTGGAGTTCAATCTCCTTGAAAGGAGTTCAATCTCCTTGAAAACTGTTTGATCTTGAATGTGCGCCTCGCTCCCTCGGGTCAATCACGCGTTGATTCGCGTTATAATGGTTCTATTTCCATCAGATGAGGTGGCGTTTCAGGGAACTATCGATCGCCGACGGTGCGGGATGCACGCCGACGGTGCGGGATGGCTCGGCGGAGACCAATACAACCAGCACGAATGTGTCACTGCGAGGTTTGCCCTCCCTTGCTAATCAGATGGGTCTGCTGCGCGGTTGCCGTTTCTCGCTAATCAGAAGGGGCACTGCGCGGTTGCACCGCGCCCTTGGACATTGGATTCGGGGCTGGCAGCGGCCTAAAAACACCTGCAAATGGCGAGAACAGGCTATGGACGCCGAGGCTCGGGTGCTGCGCAGAAAACACCCTCGAAAACCGAGAACTTGCCATGCTGGCGGCTGGTATCAAATATCTACCCGCCGAAAACACCTACGAAATTCGAGAACCTTCGGTGAAGCACAAGACTCGCGTGCCGGGCTGAACCGCCCGCGAATGGCGAGACCTTTCTGCGCGTTGCAAGGCCCGCGTGAGTACCCCCGCACGGAGAGCAGCCCGTGACTACTCAAATCCGGCCAAGACATACTTACGACGCCAAATGTTAGCGCTAACATTTCTCTTAGTCGGAAGCGAGAAAGCAACAACCAAGCCGGATCGCAACCCAAGTCCGATCTCAACGTCCCGTTTCGCTGGTGAAACGGACAATCACCCACAAGGAGAAAAAAGATGC
>JAITCS010000140.1 GCA_031282935.1 Cellulomonadaceae bacterium | reverse complement strand
TCTCATCGGTTTGAGCATCGCATCGTCCGATGTTGCGAGCTGACCCTCGCCGAGGTTGTCGTCAAAATAAGCAGTCAATTCCCGAAGCGTAGCTTCCTTTGTTTCCAAGTAATCACTTTTTATGATTTCCATTAAGGGACGCATCCATTCATCAAAACGGTTATGATATTCATTAGATTTGCAGACATCATTTCAGTTAATCTAGGGGGATGGCTATGGCTTCGCTGATTCGTTTGGAGGCCGCCAAACCGCTCTGAATTGAGGTGAATCCCGTCGCTAGTTCGACCAGCGGGGTAAAGAAGTTCGAGGCATACATGACGAAGGCGACTAAAGCCGCGATGGATAGGTAACCGCCCGCTACTCGCCAAGCACCGAAAGCCAGCAGAAAAACGGTGACGATGCTCATCCCTCCCACGCCTGCTAGAAAAGATAGGTTCTCGGCGTTTATCGCGGCAATTCCGTGGCGGCGCGCGGCTTTCGCGCTGGTAAGCGCTGCGAGGTATTGGGCCTCGACGTCGTCAGCACTAGTTCGGTCTTCAGCCCGGGCGCGCATGGCGGTTTCGAGTTGACCGGCCATTACACCGGTGCTCGATTGGGCGGCGACGCGCTCCCGACCTGCTTTGGGGGTGAACGCGAACATGATGATAGTCAAGATGGCGACGGCGCCCAGGGTGAGCGCCAGCATCAGCGGGTCAATTACGCCCATGAACACGATGGTGCCGATAACCCCGGCGGCAGCGGTGAGGAATGAAACGATTCCACTGGATACCGCTAGTTGTAGCAGGGGTGCGTCGGTGGTGGCTCGGGCAATTAGGTCGCCACCAGCGTGTTTCAACACCTCGCCGAGTCGGCCGTGCAGGAATCGGTCAATCAACCGGGTTCGTGCGTCAAAGACAGCGTTTTCGCCGGCCCGCGCGGTAAGCATCCATTGCACGATGGCCGCGACCGCGCCGATAACCGTGATAATTGAAAGGCGAACGATGTACGGGGTAGTTGTCACCCCCAATGCGAGGGCCTCGATTACGTACTCCAACATGCGCGGGAGCCAGAGGTTGGCTACTGTGGCGACTATCCCCGCAACACCGCCACCGGCGAGCAGCACCCAGTGGGGTTTAAGGATCGAAGCGAAAGTGGGCCAGGTAAGTGCGTTTCCTTTTGAGGGGGTAGTTGGGGTGTAGGGTAAGGGCGAAGCGACCATAGGGTCAATGATACCGACCATATGGTCTGCTAAGTCAAATCCGGTGTGCTACACTTGTCGTCATGGCGAACGATGATTTGGCGCGGCAAGCGGTGGTGGGAGGTATACGAAACGCTGACCGCACTCGCCGAGCGGTGCTCGATGCCGCCGGGAGACTGCTAGCCGACAAAGGCGTGTCAATCTCTCTTAAGGAGGTAGCCGATGCGGCAGGTGTGTCTAAAAGTGGATTACTCTATCATTTTTCGAGCCGCGATGAATTATTATTGGCGGTTGTACAAGATATTAATGAGCAATTTCGCAACACCGCACTAAAACGTCTCGATCTATCTGAAAACTATCCAGGGAAAATGTTACGCGCTTATGTGCGTACACTATGTGACGAATCCGGTTCAGAGTTATTGCGTTTTTTTGCGCCTTCGTTATTGTGGAGCGGAATGTTGCACATTCCTGGAGCGTCCGCAGAAATGGAGGCCGACGAAAAATGGTGGGATGATCAATTCAATATTGACGGGTTTGATCCCGAAATTGCGCACATCATTTGCAGATTTGCGGAGGGTGTTGCCGCAGCGTCAGCGCTCAATGAAGATACCCCCGAACAAATTGAGCGCGCCCGCACTATGCTTTTGGCTATGACCGAAGACCCCAAAAACTTTTTGTAGCGTACAACCTGACGTTCGACGGGTGAAAATGTTTCACGTGAAACATTTTTCTCCTAGCGACGGGTATTTCCAACTTAGCTACTGGACTGTGACCGTGCGCAGTTCGAGCCGGTAACGCCCATCGGGCAACTGCGGCAATTCCGTAATCCACAACATGATGGAATCCAAAGCCACCGAATCGAAAGTTATCGTTTCGTCGGTGTCAAAATGCCCGGTCGCTAGCAATTCCCCGCCAGAAGGATCGTCAGCCGTGGTGTTCCGCACCTCCACGCGCCCACCGCGACCGTTGGCAACGAGATGAACCTGATGAACAGGCGCCAGGCCCGCCAGCGTCATCTGGAAACCCACCCCAGGTTTCAACCCACCAAAATCGGGCGAAGCGTAAGTGTACGTGTACCAGTAGGTGGTGGGGTCGCCGTCAATGGCCCACTCCGCGTTCTGAGGCCGTTCGCCGTCACCATACGGGTCAACCGTGGTGGCCTGGCGGATTTGAGGCCGCACCTGCTCCGCCGGATCGGGGGCGTTCGGGTCGGCAGGGTCAACCGTCGGCTCAGGCTCGGTGGGCGCAATGGTTTCCGGGTATTCGAGGGGCGCCTCAATTCCCGAACCCAACGGCGCTAGCACACTGTGAGCTGCCCAGGCGCCGCCGCCGACCATGGACGCCAGTGCCAGCCCGAGCACGATGGGGGTGGCGAGCACACCCCGCCCGGTGCGCCCAGTGATGGCCGGGTCCTCAATCACCACCTGCTGCGGCGGCAGCGGGGGCGGGGTCACGGTGGGGCGCGGCGCGACCACAGCCACGGGGGCCACCACAGTACGTTTGCCCAAGCGCGGAATCCGGCCGGTGTTCGGGTGAGAACCGGCAACGGCCGCAGGAGCCGCCCCCGGCATGGCCGCCCGCCGGATAGAGTGCCGCACGGGCACCCCTTGGCGCCCGCCCAGGTTCACCTTCGGGTCTTTGCCATATGAAACAAGAGGCTCCCAAGGGCTCAAAATCTCAACCACGGAGAAGGGGGAACGGAGCGACGAACCCTCGGGGCCAAAGGCGCGCTGGGCCAGCGTGAGAATAGCCGGGTCAACATCGGGCACCAATTCATCCAAGGGCTGGAGCCGTCCGTCGGCGGAACGGGGCGCACCGCGGAGCGGCTGGTGGTGCGGCAAAAAGCCTGGAGCAGGGTCAACATCGAGTGGCCAGTAACCACTTACGGAGTAGTAGGCCAACGCTGCCAGGCACAGCGCGTCATGGGCCGCCCCGTCACTGATCGTGGCCTCAGCCACCGCGAAATCGGCGTCCAACCCCAACCCGGTCAGCAGCACCCGACCATCGTCAATGCGAATGGCGTCCGGGCGCAGCGCCACGTGGTGAATCCCCCGCCGCTCGGCGGCGTCAATCGCGGAAGCAGCCTCACCGATGATCGCACGGGCGGTGCCGGAATCCAGCGGGTAATCCGAAACCAACTCGGCCAAACTCGAACCGCCCAGCGGCTCGGTAATCACGTAGTGGAAGGTGTGCCCGTTTTGCTCGGCTGTGCCAACATCAAGCACCTTCGCCAGGCGCGGGTCAGACACTAGGGCGGCCCGTCGAGCGGCGTCCAATCCGTTCAGAGCATTGGGGCCGGTCAGCAAAATGGCGTGCACGGGTCGGTCAAGGATCCGGTCAATGGCGTGCCAAGACGCCGCATTGTCGAGCGTGGTGGGCAGCGGGCCGTCGAGCCGGTAGCGGTCAATCAGCAGTGTTCCACGTGGAACATTCAGCGCCCCAAGTTCCGGGCCGCCAACTCCAACGCCGGAATTGTGCGCACTGGAATCGGCATCGAGGGCGAACTGATCCACGAACTCATCGGGGGACACAACGGTGTCGCCCGCAGAGCCCGCAGCCCCGTGGTGGTCATCAAAATCAACGATGGCAACCGAACCGTCATCATCGTCGGTCACCACGTCAACCACCGCTAAGTCGAACTCATTAGCGTCACCCGAGGCCGAATGTTCAGAAACAGGCGCAGGCCCAGAATCAGCCTCTGAAACAACAAAAGGCTCAGGCGAGGGCGAGGGCGAAGACCCCGAAACAGGCGCAGGCACGACCACCGGCGAGCCCTCAGGCTCCCCTAATTCCACAGCTTCCACAGCGTCATCCTACCGGCGGCCCATCAATAATCTTGGGATACGGGGCTGTTTCGGCGGAAGTTCGGCGCGGAGAGCGGCCTCGGCGCACGGTTCGGATGATTCCCGCAGTCAGCAAAATGCCAAGCCCTGCCGAAAAGAAGCCCGTCCCCACGCTTTCCCATCCTGCCCGAACCCGCAGTTGCAGCACCCCACCGCTGGCCACAACGGTGCCCTGCTCCGAGAGCAACTGCACGCTCACCTCTACATCACCGGAGGCGATGGCGCGCACGGGCACCTGGACGGGCAGCGTGGTGTGTTCGGGCACGGTCACCAGCGGTTGCGCGTCCACGATGAGGCGGGAATCGAGCGGTTGCAACACCACTTGCACGGTCACTTCGGATGGAAAATCATTGTGTACTAATAACGGAATGGCACCTTCGGCGGATATCAGGGTGGCCCCCGCAGCGGAAACAGTTAGGCTTTCTTCCAAATGCGCAATGGTAGCAATTCCGTGTTCTAGTACATCATTTCTGGTGAAGTTTGGGTTTTTATCATTTTGTATGCGCCAGGCTTGTGATAGGGGCGCAATCATAGCGGCTTCCGCATTGGCGGTCACATAATAAGGATAAGCGGCAATTTGCGCGAGCGAGTTTAGGGCGGTTATTCCTGAAACTAATTCCCTAACTTTATCCGGCGGGAGTTCTTGGCCGTGGGCCAGGTTTACCGGAATGTTAACCCGGTTAACGTTCGGAACCGCGCTGTTCAATAAATCATTTGTGGGTTGAAAAGATATCCAACCGGATTCCACCATCGAAATTAGGGTGGCGTGTAAAACGTGGGCGGGGGGCTGCCAATCGCGGGGCAACGCGATCAGCAGGTGCGGCGCTGAGGTTTCGCTTTGTTCCGACACGACAAGGGTTTCCGCTAACACTCGCTGCAAACCGACAGCTTGATTGTCCGATGCGCCACTGGTTGCGTCAGTAAATGCCCTGGCCAGGGGCACATCATTTATCAGAACACCAAGGTGACCGGCTGTGGAGGCATATAAGTCGAGTCCGGTGGCCGTGCCCCAAACGGCGCGCGACCCTGCCGGGTTCACCATTATATCCATCCCGGCGTCAATGGCGGCATTGTGGGTTGCGGCGTCTGGCACCACCCAATCGGCAGGCCAGGCCAGGCGCGAACTCCAATTACTTGGAACCTCGAACTGGTTCGGCAACGGCACGTTTGTGGCCGCCTGCACTTGCGCAGGCGTCAACCGCGCGTGGGCGAGCGCCGCGAGGTCAGGATCATAGGGCGGCAGCACATAAATATAAGTTTGTTCCGCAGTGGTGTTTATGTTATCCAACCACGTTTCCGCGCTCGGATTATCCGATTGCGAAACAATGGCGACCAAGGCCGGGTCTATTGCCAAAGAAAGCGCATCGGGAACTCCCGTAGCGGAGGCTGCAACATTTACCGCCTGAATTACACTGCCTAATCGCCCAGCGGGAACTAATAACGGCTCAATTTCAGCGAGCGGATCATTCGGATCAAATGCCGGGCCGGTAATGGGGGCCAATAGCGAAATAGGAACCCGTAATTCGCTAGATTCTTCCCCAAAAGGCACCGGGTCCCAAATGAAGAAAGTATTTACAAAGTCAATATCGCCGTCTTGAATGTCATGCAAAGAAATAGACATTTCGCGTGGCCCAATGGCAGAATTGGAAAGGCCCAGCGTGTCGGTTTCAAAATGCAACACCACCTCAGCCGATTCCCCGGGCAGCAGTTCCTCCACCGGCTCCGTGGCCACCAGCACACCGTCTTGGCCGGAAAACCCCTCCTCCTGATCAGAAGCCCAATCCCCAAGCGCCGACCGTGTCACTAGCCGCTGTCGCCCAATCCGCGCCGAAACCGACAGCCCAGACACCGGCGCACCGGAGGTGTTCGCCACCCGCAAAGTGACGGCAACCTCACTGCCGGGCCGCCCAATCGGCGGGTTCATCGAAACCAACGTCAGTTGTGGTTCATCCACCGCAGCAGCACGAGCAGCAGAACCAGCAGAACCAGCAGAACCAGCAGAACGCGCAGAGGTCACAGCCAAACGCGGCCCCCCGTCCGCCTCGAAAAACGGAAACCAGCGGAACCCGCGAAAGAAACCCGTCATCGAAAAGGCCAAGGTTAACATAAGCGCCAAAGCCGAAAAAAGCCCAACCACCCAAGCGCGGTGTTGCCTGCGCAGCCGCCGCTCGGTCAAAAGAGTGTTTCGCAACCGCCGCCCCGCAGGGTGGCTACTACTCGGGAGTTCTGGCGAGCGAGCCATTGGTGCCACCATCTTCGGGCAAAAGTAGCGAGGGGTTATCCCGCACTAATTGTTCCGCAATTACGCCAAGTTTTTGTTCGTTGGGGTAAGAAAGCCGAAACCGCAACCGTGACAGCGGGATCCAAAAAGCGTCCTCAGCTTCCAGGTCGGGGTCGTTTTCCACAGTCAAATACCCGCCGGTCATCACCAGCAGATAATGATGAACCAGTTTGTGAACTCGCCGAGTTTCACCCGAAAACCAGTAGTCAATGGTGCCGAGTTTCTTGGCAATGCGCCCTTTTATCCCGGTTTCCTCGAAAACCTCCCTGATCGCGGCCTCTTCCGGGGTTTCCACCCCCTCCAAATGGCCCTTGGGCAGACACCACTCTAGCCGTCCAGCGCGGTTGCGTCGCGTGATGACGGCGGCGTGCGGCTCGGTTTCCTCGTCAACGGGGGGCCGCGTCACCACCCCACCTGCGGAGGTTTCCTCGACACCGGGCGCGGTTGCCCCTGGGGAGAGCGGCGGCGGTAAGGGCCGAAAAACCCCACCCCCGGCACGGTTTCCTGGTACTTTATGTAGGCGCGACGGGTCCACTCGCAAGGGACTGCCGCCGGGCGGTAAAGGCCGCGCGACATCGCCTTTGCGATCATCGTCTTTTGGGCGCGGCGGTGCCATGGGTTCACCCTATCTTGTTTCTCGCAAACTACGGCACACCATGAGCGCAAATTGTTAACTATTGTGCCGGTTTGGCGTCGCTAAAAATAACGCCAGCTCGCCGCCGCACGCTGTAACCTATCCATGTGGGAACTTCCAACCTTGAAATGTTGGCGAATTTGAGCAACTGCCCGGAGTTGGCGGTGGAGCTTGGCGGCATTTTTGCGGCGGCGGGGCACGAATTGGCGCTCGTGGGCGGTACGGTTCGGGATTTGCTGCTTGGGCGCGAGAGTGAGGATTTGGATTTCGCCACCTCGGCACGCCCGGATCAGACGGAAGCTATTTTGGCGAAATGGGCGGATAGCACTTGGGATATCGGGAAAGAATTTGGCACTATTGGGGCGATAAAGCATGTGCGTGGTGCTGATGGTGTTCGGGGCCAGGTCACCATTGAGATTACCACTTATCGCGATGATGATTATGAGGCATCCTCACGGAAACCCGTTGTGAAATATGGGGATAATTTGGATGGAGATTTATCTAGGCGGGATTTGACCATTAACTCGATGGCGCTCAGGGTGCCTTCAATGGTTTTTGTGGACCCTTTCGATGGGTTATCGGATTTGGTTTCTGGCATGTTACGCACCCCAGTTGATCCGATGCAATCTTTTGATGATGACCCTTTGCGCATGATGCGAGTGGCACGTTTTGCAGCGCAACTTGGGTTTAGAGTGGCCGGGGATACTGCTGAGGCTATTTTGAAAATGGCTCCCAGGCTAGAAATTGTTTCAGCGGAAAGAATCCAAGCCGAACTAAATAAGCTTATGCTGGCCCCAAATCCGATACTGGGTTTGACTTTATTGGTTGATACTGGTTTGGCGGTGTATGTGGTGCCAGAATTGGTGGCCTTGCAGCTTGAAATTGACGAACACCACCGGCATAAAGATGTGTATACCCATTCCTTGCAAGTGCTAAAACAGGCCATTGACCTGGAAACTGGCCCTGATGGTGATGTGCCCCGCCCAGATTTGGTACTTAGGTTGGCGGCCTTACTTCACGACGCCGGAAAACCAGCCACTCGGCGTTTTGAAAAGAATGGCGGGGTGTCTTTTCATGGGCATGACGTGGTGGGGGCGCGGATCATTAAGAAACGTCTGAAAGCGTTGAAGTACGATAAGCAGATCGTTAATGATGTGGCCCGGTTGATTGAATTACATTTGCGTTTCCACGGTTACGGCGAAGGGGTTTGGACAGACGCGGCCGTGCGGCGGTATGTCACGGACGCGGGCCCGTTGTTGGAGCGGTTGCATTGTTTGACGCGGGCGGATTGCACCACCCGGAATGTGCGTAAGGCGCAGCGGTTGTCTGCAATTTATGACGAATTGGAGATGCGGATAAGCGCGCTGCGTTTGCAAGAAAAGCTGGACGCAATTCGGCCCGATTTATCCGGTAACGATATTATGGAGTTGTTGGACATTCCACCGGGGCCTCTGGTTGGTAAAGCGTATCAGCACATGTTGGCTTTGCGCATGGAGCAGGGGCCGATGGAGTCAGAGGCTGCGAAAGCCGCCCTTTTCGACTGGGCCAAAGAGAATCTCCCCGTTGGTTGAGCCTGTCGAAACCACCGGGCCGTTCCCGTTGGTTGAGCCTGTCGAAACCACCGCCCCGATCGCAATTCCCGTTGGTTGAGCCTGTCGAAACCACCGCCCCGATCGCAATTCCCGTTGGTTGAGCCTGTCGAAACCACCGCCCCGATCCGCTCAGACCTCGGCCGGCGTCCGCGCCGCCCGCCCCCACATCCACAGCGCCAAAATAACGTAAGCAAACGCAATGCCAAGAAACAACACCCGCGACCACCCGGAATCGGGCACCAAAAACGCGGCCAATATCGCGGCGGCCACGAAAGCCGCATTGAATACCACATCGTAAAAAGCGAAAGCTCGCCCCCGAAAAGCATCACTGGTGTCGCGTTGCACAATAGTATCTATTGCGATTTTACTGGCTTGAGCAGCTATACCGAGCAAAAGCGCAGCGGCAAACACCACTAATCGGGTGGCAGAAATCGCTAACACTATTTGGGAAACCGTCGCCAACCCGAACATTAGGGCTACCCAGGTTTGCGAGGCTAAAGGCCGCGAAAGGGTGGGAGTGATTACCACGGCTATCGCCCCGCCCGCTCCAATCAACCCCATAATAATGGCAAAGTTACCTAAACCGGCAGCCGTATCGCCTGGGCTGGCCAGGATATTTCGGGATAACAGAATTGCGGCAATAAACACTAACCCGTACAAGAATCTGTGTAAAGCGGTCACTAACAGCGCCTGGCCGGGCGTGACTCGGGCAGCCAAATACTTAGCGCCCGCCCTCAAATCGGCTGTCACAGCCGCGATGTCCTGGCGAATGTTGGTGGTAACTGGCGAGGTGGGACCCAGTTCTCCGCGCCGCAGCCGGGCAGTGGCCAACGCGGCCAAAAGCATGGTCGTAGCCGCTGCGAACAAGACGGCGCTATCTTGAAACTGGCCAACAGGAATTACGCTGGCGAACAAAAAACCAATTCCGCCCCCCACAAAAGCGGCCCCCGCCCCAATGGTGGGAACAAGTGAGTTCGCGGTTAAAAGCAAATCAGCACCATCATCGTTTTCGGTGTTTAGCACATTAGGTAACCCCGCAGAAAGCCCCGCCAGCAAAAACCTATTAATGCTCAGCGCTAAAAGGCCAAGCATTTGCACCACGTTATTCCCGCCCAATAACCAAAGTGCCGTAGCCATCGCAATGGTAACAAAAGCACGAATAACATTCCCCCATAACAACACTTGGCGCCGCCGCCACCTATCCAAAAGCACTCCGGCAAATGGCCCAACAACAGTAAAGGGCGCTAACATTACTACAAATCCGGTGGCAATTTCGGGGGCGGTGCCCATGGATTCTGGGGAAAAGAATAATAAAGTGGCCAGGCCCACTTGAAACATGCCATCGGCGCATTGGGAAATTAGCCGCACGGCGAAGAGTTTGCGGAATCCGGGCAGGGCAAGCAGCCGCCGCAGGTCAGCAATGACAGTCACCCACAACCCCACTTCCCTTGGCGCGAAAAGCCGCTACGCACGTCGCAGTTTAGTATTTGTTCAAGACACGGCTTTAGCTCAAACGAAATGCCTTGCATCAAGAGTAACGTGGCCCCAAATAGAGAGGTGGCAGCGATGGCGCGAAAAGTGGCTAACAAGCGACGGTTCTGGGACTACCCAGCGTCGGGGTACGGCCCGGTGCGGCGCTGGCTACCTTCTTGGCGCGTGGTTTTGGGCACGGGCCTGAGTGTTACCGCTTTCGGTGCTGGGGTGTTCACCTCCGCGTGGTTCAACAACGATATTCCAAGCAACCTCGACACCGTCAATGACCAGTTGACCACCATATATTACTCCGATGGGGTAACGGAATTGGGCACGCTGGCCAAAGAGCGCCGTATTCTGGTCAATTACACCACCCTGCCGCAATATGTTGGCGAGGCTGTGGTGGCTTCAGAGGATCAAACTTTCTGGACCAATATCGGTGTTTCCCCTAAGGGCATTGCCCGCGCGCTATATAATAATCTCAAAGGTGGGGCCAGGCAGGGGGCCTCAACTATTACGCAACAATACATTGAGCGCTATTACACTGACACCAGTACGGGGTATTTGGGTAAAGCGCAAGAGGGTATTTTGGCGCTCAAGATAACTCAGCAGCAAGAAAAAGAGCAGATTCTGCAAGGTTATCTGAATACGATTTATTGGGGTCGGGGCACATATGGGATAGAGGCCGCCAGCCAAGCGTATTTCGGGCATTCCGCCACGGAACTTTCGGTATCGGAGGCAGCGCTGCTGGCGGGCATCATCCCCTCACCCTCGCGTTGGGATCCTGATGTGAACGAGGCGCAAGCCAGGTTTAGGTGGCAGCGCACACTCGATTACATGGCTGCCTTGGGCACCATTTCGGCGGAAGAAGCCCAAACCGCCGTGTTCCCGCACTACCTGCCAAAACCCAATTATCAGGGCGCCAACGCAGGTCAGGCCGGGTATCTGATCAATGAGGTGGTGCGAGAGTTACGGGCCGCTCCGCAGTTCGTTGGTGACCCGGAATCCATCGAAACTCGCGGCCTGAAGATCATCACCACCATTGACAAAGATTTGCAGGATGAAGCGGTGCGGATTTATGAGGAAATCCCCCGCGAGGGCGACCCCCATCCGGCCAGCCCGCAATTACAAATGGCTTTAGTCGCGTTGGAACCGATGAATGGCGAATACAAGGCGCTGTATGGCGGCCAAGATTACGCCACTGCGCAATTCAATTTCGCCACCGATGGCCGCGCCCAAGGCGGCTCCACTTTCAAGCCTTTCACGCTGATCGCTGCCCTAGAGGATGGCCACCAGTTGTATGAGCGTTTCGATGGGAATAGTGGTATTCCTATCGAAGGTTGGGATTCTAAATCCAATTTGCGAAATTATGGTGGTATTTCTTACGGCACCATTGACTTGTTGACTGCAACCGCCAATTCGGTGAATACGGTGTATGCGCAACTCAACATCGAAATCGGGCCGGAAAAGACTGCCGAGGTGGCCCACCGGCTGGGCATCCCCGATGTCACTAATGACCAAGCGCCGGGGTACATCGCGGCGAACGCCGCCAATGTGTTGGGCACCGCCTCAGTGCGCCCTGTTGACCTGGCTCGCGCTTACGCCACCATCGCCGGGGGCGGCTACGCCATCACCCCGCACATTGTCAGGGATGTTTTCACTCTGAAAGGCGAACTGATCTATCGCGGGCCTACCGAGCGGCAGTTGGTGGCCGAACCCGAGGTGATGGCGGCCACCGCCTATGCGATGGAGCGGGTGGTCACCAGCGGTTCGGGCCGGGTGGCGCAGCAGGTCAAAGGCCCAGACGGCGGCCTGCGCGACATCGCAGGCAAGACCGGCACCGCCAATGACAACCTGGCGGCCTGGTTCGCCGGGTTCACCCCCCAACTGGTCACCGTGGTGGGTATCCACCAGGACACCCCCGACGGGCGCGGCGAGGAGCCGATCACCCCGTTCGGCAAGTGGCGGGAAATGACTGGCTCGTCGTTCCCGGTCACCGCCTGGGCCGAGTTCATGCAGGTGGCCTTGGAGGGCCAGCCTGTGGAAAAGTTCTTGCCCTACACCATGCCCCCCAACCCGGAGCCGGAGCCGGAAGAGCTCTGCGTTGCCCAAGGTGAAAGCGGCGAGGACGGCGTAATTGGCGCGGACGGGGAGGACGGCGCCATCGGCACGGGGTGTATTCCGGCGAACGCCGAGGATCCGCTGAATCCGGACGGCGTGCCCGGTCAGCCTGGCCAATCCGGCCAACCGGAAGCTCCAACGGTCGAGAGCAGGCTGGTCGAAATCCCGACGGGTCTCGAAGGCAAACCCATCGCAGACGTCGCGGCAGTGCTCAAAGCTCTCGGCCTGCAGCTCGCCACCCAATACTCGGATTCGGACGCGATTGAGCCTGAGCATGTCATCTCGGTGCAGAGCGCAGGCATCCAGGTTCCCGAGGGTTCCACCATCACGGTGCTGGTGTCCAGCGGGCCGCTAGAGGTGTACGTCCCCGCCCCGGAGCCGTCCCTGGCGCCCATCCCCGAGCTGCCAACTCCTGACCTGCCAACGCCGGACTTGCCCAGTGTGTGGGTGCCTGATCCGGGCACAAACCCCTGGCCCGAGTACCACCCGAACGAGATCGGATAAAGAGAGTCTGCCACTGGTCGCCTATAAGGCCGCCAAGGGTCTCCTAGAGGTCAACTAGAGGTAGCGTAGAAATCGGCCAGAAGTGGCCCAGCGGGTCGGCAACCGCGCCAGCCTTTGCGCGGTTATTCGGACGCCCCATTTCTGAATCGCCTAAATCCCTGCTATGCTCGCTTGGACTCCTGTCACAGAAGGTCTGTGACCGAATCGCCCAAAACGGTGGGTCGGGGTTGGCGCCATTCCAAATGCCAATTACCGATAAACACTAAATATGGGCAAAATTACTTAGTCCGAAGGAGGGGGATGGAATGCGTCAGTACGAACTGATGATGATTCTGGATCCAAACACTGAAGAGCGCACTATTGGCGCTACGATTGATAAGTTATTGGCAGTAATTCCGAATGACGGCGGCACTGTGGATAAGGTTGACGTTTGGGGTCGTCGCACGATGACTTTTGACATCAAGAAACATTCGCAAGGTCTTTACGCGGTAGTTGATTTCACTTCGACTTCTGATACCGCAAAAGAGTTGGATCGTCTGTTGGGTTTGAATGAAACCGTGTTGCGCACCAAAATCATGCGCAAAGACAACAAGCCTGCCCCTAAGGTAAAGAAAGCTCCTGCAGCCGAGGCTGAAGTTGCCGAGCCCGTGAGCGCCTAACAATGGCCGGTGAAACTACTATCACTTTCGTGGGTAACGTTGTTGCCGACCCGGAATTGAGTTTTGGGCAATCTGGTGTTGCTCGCTGTAATTTCCGTGTCGCCTCGACTCCCCGCACCTTGGATCGGCAAACCGGCAAGTGGAAAGACGGGGAAGCCCTCTTTCTGACTTGTGTGGCCTGGCGCGAAATGGCGGAAAACATCGCCGAATCGGTCACCAAGGGCACTCGGGTTATCGTGCAAGGCCGGTTAGGGCAACGTTCCTATGACACCAAAGCGGGCGAGAAGCGCACGGTCTATGAGATTTCGGTAGATGAAATCGGGCCTTCGCTGCGCAGCGCTACGGCCAAGGTGGTCCGCCAACAGCGCGGCGACGGCGGCTTCGGTGGAAGCGGCGGTGGCGGCGACTACCAAGGCGGTGGCTATCGCGGCGGTAATGGCAACGGTGGCGGCGGAAACGGCGGCCAGGGTGGTCGTGGTGGCCAGTACGGTGGAGGTTACCAGGGCGATCCGTGGGCTACCTCAGACGGCCCCGATTTCAGCGACGAACCCCCGTTCTAGCAGGCGCTTTACCCTCAATTCACAGGCTGTGGCAAAGCTCAGCACAGCCGAGAAGCAGAAACACAAAACTTATCAACAAGGAGAACTACAGTGCCAAAGCCTATGGCGCGTAAGCCAATAAAAAAGAAGAGCAATCCGCTCCGCACGCAAAAAATCGAAAACATTGACTACAAAGATGTTGCTTTGCTGCGCAAATTCATTTCTGATCGCGGCAAGATCCGTGCTCGGCGCGTTACCGGCGTTTCGGTAAACGAGCAAAACGCTATTGCTCGGGCTGTGAAAAACGCCCGTGAGATGGCCTTGCTCCCGTATTCGTCCTCCGGCCGCTAAGAAAGGAACCTAACTAATGGCTAAGTTAATTTTGACCCATGAGGTTTCCGGTCTCGGTGAGCCTGGGGATATCGTTACCGTTAAAGACGGTTACGCCCGTAACTACCTGATTCCGCGCCGTTTGGCCACCCCGTGGACCAAGGGCTTCGAGAAGCAGGTCAGCGACATCCGCAAGGCCCGCAAGGCCCGCGAGATCGCCTCGGTAGAGGATGCCAAGGCAACCGCAGCTGCCCTGAACGCGCAGCCGCTGGTCGTGCCCGCCAAGGCCGGTGAGGCCGGTCGCCTGTTCGGTGCCGTCACCACCGCCAATATCGCCGCCGCCGCCGCTGGCCGGGGCGTGAACATTGACAAGCGCAAGATCGAGATCAAAACCCCGATCAAGACCACCGGGAGCCACCGCGTTTCCGTGCGTCTGCACCCGGAGGTTTTGGCGCCGGTCGCTATTGAGGTAGTCGCCGCCTAGTTATTCAACGCTAAGAACCTGGACGGTTTGGCCGGGCTGTGGAAAGCCCTCCGCCCGAATTGTCCAGGTTCTTTTGCGTCCGCCTAACAGTGCATTTAGGACTTGCTAAACTGTGGAATAGACTGTTTGCTGCCAGCGTGACGCAAATCACGACAACTTCGAGTTTCGCGCACTCCACAACTCCTATCCACAGCGGTGAAAATGCGTATTCGCAGGTCACGGGCCAATAGCCAAAGTGACCCCAATCACTGCCCACAGTTTTGCACAAAGTATTCCACAACATGTGCACATCCCGACCCGCGAGATTCTGCCAAACTGGCCGCAGTTCTCCACAGGCCGCCAAACGTTCTTGTCCGACCCATTTTGTATGGTTAGCCAGCAGGCAGGGCGCGACTTGATGGAGGGCAACAATGGGCGTTGACCAAATGGCAGCAGTGGATTACAACAATCGGATAGACCTGCGCTTTGACGCCCCGCAAGACCTCGCCGTGCCCATGGATTACCGCCAGGATTTCAACACCTCCCAGAGCTACAACGGCCGTCAGGATTTCAACAGCCATCAGGACTTCAACGCCGCTTTCGAGGACAGCGTTCGCGGCGTTAGCGCAGCCTACGATCGCACCCCGCCTCAGTATTTAGTCGCCGAAATGAGCGTGCTGGGCGGTATGCTGCTCTCCAAAGACGCCATCGCCGATGTGATCAGCACAGTGTCTGGGAACGACTTCTACAAACCAGCGCACGAAATCATCTACAACGCGATTCTGGAACTGTTTGGGCGGGGCCACCCCGCTGACCTTCTCACGGTTGCGGATGCCCTGCAGAAGCGCGGGGAACTCGCTAGGGTGGGCAGTTCCTCGTACCTGGCTGATTTGCTCGCTGGAGTCCCCACCGCCGCCAACGCCGGGTATTACGCCCGCATAGTCCACGAGCGGGCCCAGTTACGCCGTTTGATTGACGCAGGCACCCGGATTGTGCAGTTGGGGTACGCCGAGGGTGGCGGCGAGGCTTCTGAGTTGATCAACATGGCCCAGGCTGAAATGTACGCGGTCACCGACAAGCGGGCTGGGGAGGATTACCGCGCGGTTGGCGAGGTGCTGGACGAAACCCTCAAGCAGTTAGAGGACCATCACGGGGGTCAGATGACCGGGATTCCGACGGGGTTCCGCGATTTGGACACCCTCACCAACGGGCTGCAAGCCGGGCAGATGGTGGTGATCGCGGCGCGGCCGGGTTTGGGTAAGTCCACGTTGGCTTTGGATTTTGCTCGCTCCGCTTCGATTCGGAATGGGAAATCGGCCGTTTTCTTTAGCCTGGAAATGAATCGCAACGAGATTCTGCAACGGTTGTTATCTGCGGAAAGCCAAGTGTTTTTGGAGAAAATGCGCAACGGCAATTTGCAATCAGTAGATTGGGATCACATTACAAATGTGACCGGGCGCATAAGTGACGCGCCTTTGTTCATTGACGATTCCCCAAACCTCACCATGATGGAAATTAGAGCTAAAGCGCGCCGCATTAAGCAGCAGCACGGTTTAGATCTAGTAATCATTGACTATTTGCAACTAATGACCTCCGGCAAATCGCGGGTCGAATCGCGGCAGCAAGAGGTATCGGAGTTTTCCCGGGCGCTAAAGTTGCTGGCCAAAGAGTTGGACATTCCAGTGATTGCGCTTTCTCAGTTGAACCGTGGCCCCGAGCAGCGCGGTGACAAGAAGCCAGCGCTCTCGGATTTGCGCGAATCCGGCTCCATCGAACAGGACGCGGACGTGGTGATTCTGCTGCACCGCGATTACAACGATGAGGATCGCGCTGGGGAGGCTGACCTGATCGTGGCCAAGCACCGAAACGGGCGCACCGACACCATCCCGGTCTTGTTCCGGGGTCACATCGCCCGCTTCGACGACATCACCATGTAAGCGGCGGTTGACCCCGTCGCGGTGGTTGAGCCTGTCGAAACCCCACCCGGCGGTTGACCCCACCCGGTGGTTGAGCCTGTCGAAACCCCGCCCAGCGGTTGACCCCACCCGGTGGTTGAGCCTGTCGAAACTACCACAATCGGTTAACGCGTGTTAATCCGCGCGGCCGCCAGTGGCGGTCGCAGCGCTCCCTGTGCCCTCCTGGCCCTCGGTAGAGTATCCGCAAGCGGACTCTACCCTCGGGCTGCGTCGGTCACCGAAACCACCCGATTTGGTCGGCGGTAATAGCCAGCTAGGTAAATGGAAACGAAAGCTACGGCTAAGATGATTTTATGGCTGGCCATAGTTTGATTTCCATAATCGCGATGGTGCTTCTGATTACCGTCGGAGCGCTGCTTTCTGGCACGGAATTCGCTGTGGCATCCTTGCGCGAATCTCAAATAGATGGCATGATCGAACAAGGAGGCCGGGCTGAGCGTGCCGCCCAGATTGCGCGCGACCCCAACCGGTTCCTCGCTGCCGTGCAAATCGGAATCACCCTTTGCGACTTCCTTTCCGCAGCTTTTGGTGCCTCAATACTTGCCCCCGCCTTGGCCCCCCACCTGGTGCGGCTCGGCGTGCCCGCCCAAATTGCCAGTGCGCTGGCGTTCACCTCCCTCACCCTGCTGATCGTATACATTTCGTTGGTGTTCGGGGAATTGGTGCCCAAACGCATTGCGCAGCAAAAGGCAGTGACCGTGGCTCGCCTGATGGCCCCCGCAGTGGGGGTGTTGGCAACCGTGCTGCGGCCAGTGATTTGGCTGCTCAGTAAGTCAACTAACGGCGTGGTGCGGCTGCTCGGCGCTGACCCGGGCGCCCGTTCGGCTGATATTGATGATGAGGAACTGCGCTCGATAATTGAGGGCCAGGGCAGTATGCACGACGACGAGCGCCGAATCTTGTCCGATGTGCTGGACGCTGGCAACCGCACACTGGTGGAGGCCATGACCCCGCGCGGCAAGGTTTGCTTTCTGCCTGCTTCAATCACTTTGGCCGACGCCGCCGAACTGGTGCGCGAGCAGCCCTTTTCGCGCTACCCGGTGATTGGGCGAAACTTTGACGATGTGCTGGGGTTCGTGCATGTTCGGGACGTGTTACAACCGCCCCCCGGCGCTGACCCCCACGTGTTGCGCGTTCACGCGGTGAAGCGGGCCATCCCGATTGTGCCCGGCACGGCCCGGGCTTTGGCAACTATGTCTTTGCTGCGCTCCAGCGGTACCCACTTGGCGGTGGTGGTTGACGAGTACGGTGGCACCGATGGCATTGTGACCCTGGAGGACTTGGTTGAGGAGTTTGTGGGCGATATTCGGGATGAGTACGATATGCCCGCCCAGATTTATGCCACCGGGACTTTCGATGCTGGGCTAACCTTGGAGGAGTTTGCGCGCCACACCGAGATTGAGCTGCCCGAGGGGCCTTATGAAACCATCGGCGGTTATGTGCTTTCTGAGTTGGCTCGCGTTGCCGAGGTTGGTGATGTTATCCAGTTGCCTGGCGGCGGGAAGTTGACGGTCGTCGAGGTTGACGGGCGTCGGATTTCCACGGTGCGCCTGGTGCAATCGGCAGCGACCCCGGCGCTCGTCAGCGGGTAAGAGCCGGGGGTTCGGTGACCGACGCAGACCGAGAGTAGAGGTACGCTCTCGCGGGGGGTTTCGGTGACCGACGCAGCCCGAGAGTAGAGTCCGCTTGCGGATACTCTACCGTGGCCAGGAGGGTACAGGGAGCGCCACAGGCAGGCGCGCGGATTAACGCACGTTAACCGATAGAGGTGGTTTCGACAGGCTCAACCACCGGGGAGGCTCAACCGCTGGCATTGCCACAATCCACACAGAACACTGCGCGGTTGCACCGCGCCCTTTGACACTTATACTCCGCTTCGGCAGGGGCCTAAAAACCGCCGCCGGGCAAATAACTCATCAGGTGGTTTCGACAGGCTCAACCAGCGGAACGGGCTCAACCGCCGGGCGGGGTTTCGGTGACCGACGCAGCCCGAGAGTAAAGTCCGCTCGCGGATGGTTTCGACAGGCTCAACCAGCGGGCTGGGTTTCGGTGGTCGCGGTTTCGACAGGCTCAACTGCCGGGCAGCCCCTAGCGGCAGGGCTTGAGGGCTGGCGGGTTCAGGGCTGGATTCGGCAGGAAATCGGTGTGTTGCGTGTGGTGCTCCAAGAATTGCAACCAAGACCCATCCTCGATCATCTCGGTGATGGCGTCCGAAATCTGGTGGCACAGCTCGGTGGACCCGGGCGGCAACCCAACCATGATGAATTCCTCTGAAAGCGGCTGCCCCAAAATCCGCACCCTACCCCGGAAGTCCTCTGAAGAGGCGAAGCCAGCCAAAATGATGTCATCCGAGGTGGCAGCGTCGGCGCCGCCTTCAGCCACGAGGCGCACACATTCGGCGCTGGACACTTCTTCTATAAATGTGGTGTCGCTGTCGCCGAGTTCACGCTCAAAAAAGTCGGCCTGGGTACTTCCGATAACCACGCAAACTCGCTGACCTGCGACATCTTGCAGTGTTTGGATGGGGGAATCGGTGCGCACCAGAATCTCTTGGCCCACCACCAGATACGGCCCGGCCATGTCCACCACTTCGGCGCGTTCCTCAGTGAAACTGTACATGCCGATTACC
>JAITCS010000014.1 GCA_031282935.1 Cellulomonadaceae bacterium | reverse complement strand
CCCAACCATCCCGGCGCCGCCGCCTACCGGCAACTGGCCCGCGAATTGGTGGCCCGGGGTGCCTCCCGCTAAAACTTTGGCCGCTTGTTGCTGTCTGCTAGGCGGAGCGTTCGGGTTTGCGCGCAAAATGCGATAGGCTAGAGCAATGGCGCGTGCGATCCCGGCGATTCCCCTTGGACTGACTTATGACGATGTGCTGCTGCTCCCCGGCGAAACAGCGCTCGCGCCCGATGAAATAGACACCACTTCACGCCTCACCCGCGAAATCAGCCTCAAAGTGCCGTTGGTTTCCGCCGCGATGGACACTGTGACTGAGGCGCGCATGGCTATTGCGATGGCCCGGCAGGGTGGGATCGGGGTGCTGCACCGCAACCTCTCGACGGACGACCAGGCGCGCCAAGTTGACTTGGTGAAGCGAACTCAAACCGGCATCATCAGCAACCCCGTCACCGTGACCGCCGACCTGACACTTTCCCAACTTGACCAGTTGGCGGGGGAGTACCGGATATCTGGTTTCCCCGTTGTGGATGACGAGAACGTTTTGATTGGGATGGTCACCAACCGGGATTTGCGCTTCACTCCGGTTGCCGAGTGGGAAACCACCCGGGTCAGTGACGTGATGACTCGGTCACCGTTGATTACCGGCCGCGCTGGCATGTCCCGCGCCGATGCCACCGAGTTGTTGCGCGCACACAAAGTGGAGCGCCTGCCGTTGGTTGACGAAGACGGGCATTTGACTGGGCTAATTACCGTCAAGGATTTCGTCAAGTCCGAGCAGTTCCCTAACGCCTCAAAGGATTCCCAAGGGCGGCTACTTGTTGCAGCTGCCATCGGTTATTACGGGGACGCTTGGGAGCGTGCCACCACGTTAATTGACGCTGGGGTTGATGTTTTGGTAGCGGATACCGCCCACGGCAATGTTTCCCTGCTGCTGGATATGGTGCGCAAACTTAAGGGTGACCCCGCTACCCGGCAGGTGCAGGTGATCGGCGGGAACGTAGCCACGCGCCAAGGTGCGCAAGCGTTCGTTGACGCCGGTGCCGACGCCGTCAAGGTTGGGGTGGGGCCTGGCTCCATCTGCACCACCCGGATTGTCACCGGCGTTGGGGTGCCGCAAATCACCGCGATTTTCGAGGCCGCCTCAGTAGCGCGCCCCGCTGGGATCCCCGTGATTGCCGATGGCGGCATGAGGTACTCCGGCGAAATCGGCAAAGCCATTGTGGCGGGCGCCGAAACGGTGATGCTCGGCTCCATGCTAGCGGGCACCGAGGAATCGCCTGGCGAAACCCTGCTCATTAACGGCAAGCAGTTCAAAGCGTACCGAGGAATGGGCTCCATCGGGGCGATGTCATCGCGGGGCCGGAAATCCTACTCCAAAGACAGGTACTTCCAGGCTGAGATCACCGACGACTCCCTGATTGTGCCCGAGGGCGTTGAAGGCCAAGTTCCGTACCAAGGGCGCCTGGGCACGGTAATCCACCAGTTGATCGGCGGCCTACACCAAACCATGTTTTACGTGGGTGCGCGCACGATTCCCGAACTGCAAGAAAAGGGCCGCTTCATCCAAATCACCTCCGCCTCACTCAAGGAAAGTCACCCCCACACCATCACTGGCATTGCCGACGCTCCCAACTACCACCGCTAACCTAGCAACTACCACCGCTGGCTCAGAATACTGAAACGGCGGTGGGGAACCACCCGGTTGGGATTTCGGCGCGATTAATGCCATTGCGGGCAAACCACTCGTTCATGCCTTGGGCCCAGGCATGGTGGGCATTGACCTGAATGGCCTGTAGATGTTCGATCTCAGTGACTCCGATTTGCGGCCACTTTCGGGTCATGGCCTCCAAAACATCTAAAGTGGCTAAAACGTCAATATCGGCGGTGTGCAAATCATCAAATACCGATATCCCATAGTGCGCCACCAGATCCCCAAGTTTTCGCTTGCCTTTACGATATTTGTCCACCCAACGGTCTAGCACTAAGGGGTCTAGCACATGGTAGTCGTCTATATTCATGCGTTCGCGCAAAGATGGCAAACCGTAGCGGCGCAATTCGGTTTCCAATAACGGCAAATCGTAAGTAGCGTTATAAACGACTACCGGCGCCCCGTTGACGAGTTGACTCGCTAACTCTTCAGCAATCTCATTGAGAGCTTCCGCAGCAGGCTGCCCGTGTTCCCGCACATACTCAGTGGTAAAACCGTGAACTGCCGTCGCCGCAGCGGGGATGTCCACCCCGGGGTCAATCAACCAAACCTTCACCTCAGTCATGGTGTCCGGCACTCGATGAACCACAGCGGCACTGACAATCCGAGCCGTGGCCGGATCAACCCCCGTAGTTTCGGTGTCAAAACCGACGCGCAACCCCTTCGTCCAGTGCGGAACCTCCCGCGCTGCCGAGCGCCCGGCCAGTGAGCGCAGTTCGACCTCTTGGCCCGCTGCCTCCGGTAAATCTGACCGCGAATCAATATCCCCTGTGACAACCTCAAAAAGATCTAGCATAATCCACTCCCTAACCTGACCATCGCGGTTTCCAAACCACCTGCTGCGCCACCATGTCGCCGCTGCTGCTGATTCTGCCATGATTCTCGGACAAGAACGTAAGTGCAGGTGGGCGCGTCAGTGAACCTGGCCGACGCCGCCCTGTCAGCACCCGTGGTGGCGCAAGTCAATGTGGCGCTATATTGAGTTCTCGGGCGGTTAGGCAGTGGAGGTCACTTGCGCGGTAGCACCGCGCAGTTAAGTAGTATAAATTAAGGTAGGCAGGAGCCAAAAAGAACGCCACAAACTAAGACAGATTATCGAAGCCTTTGCAAGTGCGCTAGGGTGGAATGCGTGAGTGATGTGGAGATTGGGCGCGGCAAGCGGGGCCGACGGGCGTATTCTTTCGATGATGTGGCCGTGGTGCCTTCGCGGCGCACGCGTGACCCCGAGGATGTGTCGGTCAGTTGGCAAATTGACGCTTACCGATTCGAGGTGCCCGTAATGGCTGCGCCGATGGATTCGGTGATGAGCCCTGCCACCGCAATTCTACTTGGCCAATTAGGTGGGTTGCCCGTGCTTGATTTAGAGGGCTTATGGACCCGGTATGAGGATCCGACCCCATTACTTGCGGAAATTTCGTCATTACCGAAAGAAACCGTCACGGCTCGAATGCAAGAAATCTATTCCGAGCCAATAAACCCGGAACTAATCACCGCGCGGCTAAAAGAAATCAGAGCCAGTGGGGTCACGGTTGCCGGTGCCCTAACCCCTGCGAACACAAAAGAATTTGCCAAAACCATTATTGACGCCGGGGTGGATTTCTTTGTTATCAGGGGCACCACTGTTTCTGCGGAACATGTTTCGGGAAATGCGGAACCGATAAATCTCAAGCGTTTTATTTACGAGCTTGACGTACCCGTAATTGTGGGCGGGGCGGCGACTTACCAGGCGGCATTGCACCTGATGCGGACCGGAGCGGCTGGAGTTTTGGTAGGTTTCGGGGGTGGGGCGGCCTCAACCACCCGGCGCTCCCTTGGAATCCACGCCCCGATGGCTACTGCCGTTTCGGATGTGGCTGCGGCGCGGCGCGACTATTTGGACGAGTCCGGCGGGCGTTATGTGCAGGTGATCGCGGACGGTGGGTTAGGGCTTTCCGGCGATTTGGTCAAGGCGATTGCGTGTGGCGCTGACGCGGTGATGCTTGGCGCTGCTTTGGCGCGGGCTGTGGAAGCGCCTGGGCACGGCTGGCATTGGGGCCCTGAGGCGCACCATCCGTCGCTGCCGCGCGGGGAGCGAGTCAAAGTCGGCACGGTGGGCACGATGGAGGAAATCCTGTTCGGGCCTGG
>JAITCS010000010.1 GCA_031282935.1 Cellulomonadaceae bacterium | reverse complement strand
TATTAACCGAAATAATGTACCGTGAGCTGCGCATTCCGCCCGTGTGGTAAGGCGAGCCAGAAATTCCACAGGCGATGTACAATTCCGGCGCGACCGTTACCCCCGTCGTGCCAATATATGTATCGAATATGCCGTCGAAAGCCAAATCTCGGGTTACCCCAACGGCGGCCCCCAACGCATCGGCCAACTCGAATACGGGGGTCAAATCCTCGTTGCACCCGCGACCGCCTGCCACCACCTCGCGGGCGGAAGCCAAATCGGGCCGAGCCGTGTCCCTGGCCACTGTTTCCCGTGAAACCACCGTGACCTGTGGCGGCGAAACATCAACCGATAACGGGTACACCTCCGGGGCGGTGGCGACCTCGGCGGGCGCGGCCGTGACCCCGCCAGCCTGCACCGAAATCACGGCCGGATCAGTGGTGACCTCAGCCCCCACATCCCAACTGCCGCCAAACACGCGACAATGCACAGTAAAATGATTCTTGTCATTTGGCGGCGCGATAGTCAGCGCGTTATTAATAAAACCGGCCTGCAACCGCACCGCAGCCACCGCCGCCGCCTCTTTATCTATGAAAGAATTGGGCACTAACAACAAATCGGCGTGTATTCTGTTCACCGCCGCCACTAACACGGCCGATAACACCGAAGTAACGCGGCGCGCGTTAGGCCCAGCCGATACCGGTAAAGTGGCCTGGTGTACCCCGTGGACACCGTACTGCCCTAATGTGGCTAAGACAGGCAAAGTTGGCGCACTAAGCGTAACCACATCAACTCTGCCAAGTGCGCGGCCCATCGTAATTAGTTCCAGCACCGGGCCTGGAACCTCAGTCAATTCATCAGTGGCAGTATCTAGTAGAACCAATATCGAAGTTGTCATTGGGTGTCCTTTCGAGGCGAAATCCGATTACTTGGCTTCCGAGGGCAATAAGTCTTTTGCAACCAAGAAATCCACTAAAGCTTTCGCGCCTGACCCGGCGCCGTCGTCATAAACTTTTGGCGGCTCTGGCTTATCGGGCACTTTATCGGCAGAAATCACTGCCACCCGGGAACCTTGCAACCCAACCGAGTTCGCCTCCACCTCAAGGTCAGCCAAGTTCCAGGTTTCGATTGGCTTAGTGCGCGCCGCCATCAGCAACTTGAAATTAGGGGGCCGAACCGTATTTGCCGCATCGGTCACTGACAATACCGCAGGCAATTTAGCGGTCAAAGATTCAAGAACATCGTCAATATGACGTTTAATTGTAATAACGGGTGCGGCGAATTGCACCGAATCTGCGAAAGATAAATTGGGCCAACCTAATTCTTGCGCAATTAGTGCCGGAACCACCGCGCCGCCCGCCTCCGACGAGGCCATGCCCGCAATCACAAGGTCAACCGGCTGCTCATCCCCAAGTTTTCGGATGGCGGCAGCCAAGGTCAAAGCGGTGGCAAAAGTGTCCGAGCCAGCCAGCGCCGCATCGGTAATGCGAATCCCGCGCTCCACGCCGAGCTGGAAAGTCTTGCGCAGCGCCAAATCTCCAGTTTCGGGGGCCATCGTCACCGCGATGACCTCACCGGCCTGCGCGCCACCAGCCTGCGCGCCTGCGCCCTGCGAACCCCCCGCCGCAGAAACCCCGCCTTGACCACCGTCGCCCGCCAAAGCCAGCGCCGCCTCCACCGCGTGCTCGTCCAACTCGTTCAGCGTGCCACTGGCCGCCGCCCGCACCACGGCAAAATCGTCGGTGAAACTGAACTCCCCGTCCACCTGCGGGACGTACTTAACCAAAACCACAATGCGCACGATTCCACCTTAGCCCGCCCGCCTCGCCCCGGTAAGTAGCGCCGCGCGCCTGCCCTAGCTAATGCCCTAACGAAAGTCATGCGCCGAAAGCCCTCCCACTCAAGCGGCCACCCGCCAACCACACCTCGAACCCCGGCCGCACCCCCGGAAACAGACATTTGACACGCGCCACACCGCTGTCATCCCGCACCGGCGCCGAAAATGTACCAAGATTGTGTTTATGGATCGCCGCCCGGCACCGGCAAAGGACGCCGCGCCACCTCGCCCCGTGGTGCGTCCGTTGCTGCGCCCTTCGGCAAGGCGTTCTCACGTGCCGCCGTTGGGGGTTTGGGCCACTCCTGAGGGGGTGGATGTTGCCGTGACCGCGATGCACGCCACCGGCGTTGATTTCTGTTTGATTGACATTGTTGATGATTCGCTAGACCACAACGACCCGAATCGTTTCGAGGAAACCCGGATCCCGCTCACCGGCCCCACTTACGGTATTTGGCACGGGCACGTGCCCGGGGTGCGTCCTGGTCGGCGTTACGGTTTCCGGGTGTACGGGCCGTGGGATCCGCGCATGGGGCACCGGCACAATCCGCACAAACTCCTGATTGACCCGTACGCGCGCGGCATCGTGGGTCAAATGACTTATGGCCCGGAAACGGTGGGTTCCGTTTCCACTCAGCGCGGCCTCACTGGGCCGGATGCGAAATGGTGGATTGGCGATCCTTTCGGCGAAATGGACACCACGGACTCCTTGCCTTACGTGCCTCATTCTGTGGTAATGCCGCCCATGCCTCCCTCCCCGCCGTTGACCAGGCCGCGTATCCCCTGGTCAGACACGGTAATTTACGAGGCTCATGTGCGCGGTTTCACCATGCAGCACCCCGATTTACCGCCCGAATTGCGGGGCACTTACGCGGGCATGGCCCACCCGGTTACGGTTTCTTACCTAAAGCAATTAGGCATTACCACGCTCGAATTACTGCCCATTCACGCGAAAGCTTCTGAGGCGCGGTTAGTTTCCGATAATTTGACGAATTACTGGGGTTATCAGACTTTAGGGTTTTTTGCGCCTGAGCCTTCTTACGCCACCGTGGCCTCCCAAAAAGCTGGCCCCGCTGCGGTGCTGGATGAGGTGCGCGGCATGGTGCATTTACTGCACTTGGCTGGCATCGAAGTGTTGCTTGACGTGGTGTACAACCACACCTGCGAGGGCGGCGACGACCAACTGCACATTTGCTGGCGCGGCTTGGACAACTCCATGTACTACCTGCACGGGGGCGGGCCGCCGTACCAGACGATGGACGTGACCGGGGCGGGCAATTCGCTGGATTTCCGGCAGGTCAAGGTCATTCAGATGACACTCGATTCGCTGCGCTATTGGGCGCAGGAGATCGGCGTGGACGGCTTCCGTTTCGACTTGGCGGTCACTTTGGGGCGGGGTGCGTACGGGTTCGAGGCGGATCACCCGTTCTTGATCGCGCTGCAGACCGACCCGGTTTTGGCTGGGCTCAAGTTGGTGATGGAGCCGTGGGACGTCGGCCCGGGCGGTTGGCAGACGGGCGGTTTCCCGGCCCCGATGGCGGAATGGAACGATCGTTTCCGTGACGCTATTCGGAGCTTCTGGCTGGCCTCCCCCGCCAACGGCAGCCAGGGACGCCCTATGGACGGGATCAGGGAGTTGGCAACCCGGCTGGCCGGTTCGGCTGACCTGTTCGGCCACAGCGACCCGCCGCTGATTCGCGGGCCGGTGGCTTCGGTCAATTACGTGACAGCGCATGACGGCTTTACGATGAATGATCTGGTGAGCTACAACGCCAAGCACAACTGGGACAATCGGGAGGAAAATCGGGACGGCACCACCAACAACCTGTCGTGGAACTGCGGGGTTGAGGGCGCCATCGGGCCCGGCTCGGCTTTGGCGGAACGCTTCCCGGCGGTGACCCCGCGCCGGTTGCGGCAGCAACGCAACCTTTTGGCGGCTTTGCTGCTGGCCGCAGGCACCCCGATGCTGACCGCTGGAGACGAAATCAGTCGCACGCAAGGCGGCAACAACAACGCTTATGCGCAGGACAACAAGACCTCGTGGGTGGACTGGGATCTGACTAAAGACGCCGAGAACATGCTGGCCACCACCCGGTTTTTGCTGGCGATGCGGCACGAGCACCCCGCGTTGCGTGCGGACAGCTTCTACCTGGGCACGCCCCGGCCCGGCGAGCCTAACATCGATTTGTTGTGGTATGACGAAACCGGCAAGCCGATGAACTACGAGACCTGGGATCAGCCCGGGCGCAGGGTGATCCAGATGTTGCGGCCGGGCCCGGGCAACACCGATGCTGATGTGTTGCTGGTGATCAACGGCGGCCTCGAACCCATTGAGGTGAAGCTGCCCGACACCCTGCCGCTGGCTGGGCCGTGGCAGAAGGTGTGGAGTTCGGCTTGGGAGACCCCCACCGATAAGGTCAACATTGGCGGTGAACCCGTCGTTGGGGACGGCGCGGCCGCCGTTTCCGAGGTGCCCACGCGCACCATCCAGGTGCCCATCGTGCAGGCTGGTGGCCAGATCGTTCGTGAGGCCGTGGAGACCGCCATTGACCCGGCCACCCCCGCGCTCGCCCCCACCCTCGCGCACACGCAACCGCACAGCGTGCAGTTGCTCGAACTCAATGTCCAGTTGTTCGTCGCGCGCCGCCCGCCCCAAGGGGTCGCCGAAATCATGG
>JAITCS010000069.1 GCA_031282935.1 Cellulomonadaceae bacterium | reverse complement strand
ATTTCGGCAAGAAAGGCAACTAAAGATGAACGCGCAATCTATGAAAATAACATTAGAAAATGGCTCGGTGGTGGATATTGATCCCACCAAGGTGGAGCGCAATCCGTATTTTGAGAGATTCACGAAGCCAGTGCGGATAAGTAATTCTATCATGGATAAATTTACATCATTCGCCCGTGATACCGGAACTCCCGAAGAGCTGCTAATTTCCGCGTGCCTAGACACAGCTCTAAAACAAGGATGGCGCCCCAACCCCCGATAGGCACCATTGCAAAGGCGGGGCGGCCGGGCGGGGAACCGGCAAACCGACCTTTTTAGCGTCGCGTAATTGTCTTACGCCGTTTGTGATATACGATGAAACCGTGTCAAACCCCGAGCAAATCGCAGAATCCCCCCAATCCGAATCCGAGCAGGTTCAGATTCGCAAAGCCAAGCGTGAGCGAATTATCGCCGAAGGTGGCGAAGCCTACCCGGTGAACCTGCCCATAACCTCCGACATCGCGGCGGTGCGGGCGCAGTACGGCCACCTCCCGGCGGGGGAGTACACCGGCCAGGTGGTGGGTCTGGCGGGGCGCGTGGTGTTTGTGCGCAACGCGGGCAAGTTGTGCTTTGCGGCTTTGCAGGATGGCGCGGGGAACCGGATTCAGGCCATGCTCAGCGCGGCCACGATTGGCGCGGAGGCGCTCGCGGCTTTCAAGGCGGACGTGGATTTGGGCGACCACTTGTTTGTGCGTGGTGAGGTGGGCACTTCAAAGCGCGGGGAACTCTCGATTTTTGTTGAAAATTGGCAGCTCGCGGCTAAGGCCCTGCGTCCCTTACCTGTATTACACAAGGAACTTTCGGAAGAGTCAAGGGTGCGGCGCCGGTATGTTGATTTAATTGCGCGCCCGGCGGCCCGCGACATGGTGCGCCTGCGGGCCAACGTGGTGCGCTCTCTGCGCGAGAACCTGCATCGGCGCGGTTACATCGAGGTGGAGACCCCCATGCTCCAGACGGTGGCCTCTGGCGCGGCGGCGCGCCCATTTCGCACGCACATGAACGCTTACGACATTGACCTGAACCTGCGTATTGCGCCCGAATTGCACTTGAAGCGGGCTGTGGTGGGCGGCGTGGAGCGGGTTTTCGAGATTAACCGCAATTTCCGCAACGAGGGCGCCGATAGTTCACACGCCCCGGAGTTCGCCATGCTGGAGGCTTATCAGGCTTATGGGGACTATTTACAGATGGCGGAATTGACACAGGATTTGGTGCAAACAGCGGCTATGGACGCTTTGGGCACCACCACTATTACTTTGCCCGACGGCAGCGCTTATGAGTTGGGCGGGCAGTGGCAGCGGCTGCATTTATACGATTCGTTATCGCAGGCGGCTGGGCAGGTTATTACGCCCGATTGGTCTATCGCGCAACTGCTCGATCTCGCACAATCTTTAGGCCTTGATTTGACCAAAAAGGCAACTTCGGCTGGGAGATTAGTGGAGGCGCTTTGGGAGCACCTTGTGGGGGATCATTTGGTTGCGCCCACCTTTGTTATGGACTTCCCAGTGGAAACCTCACCGCTCACCCGTGATCACCGCGAAAAGCCCGGTTTAGTGGAAAAGTGGGACCTTTACGTGCGCGGTTTTGAGTTGGCCACCGCCTATTCGGAGTTAGTGGACCCGGTGATACAAAGGGAAAGATTCCTGGCGCAAGCTAAGTTCGCTGCCGCCGGGGATGATGAAGCTATGCCTATAGATGAGGATTTCTTGGAGGCAATGGAGTATGCGATGCCGCCCGCTGGGGGGATGGGAATGGGCATTGATCGGCTGCTTATGGCGCTTACTGGCCAAGGCATTAGGGAGACCATTCTGTTCCCCTTAGTGAAGCCCTAGAAAAATTATTCCGACATCTTTTGCGTTTCGAGTTGACAAACCTTTGGCGGCAAATAAGTATTAGGCTTGGTAATGCAAACCCCCAAGAATTGGAGAAATACCCATGGTTAAGAAGCTCGTGCTTCATGACGACATTGACGGCGCTGAGGGTGCCAAGACAGTTCATTTTATGCTTGACGGCAAGCATTATGAAATCGACTTGCATGAAGTTCACCACCAGCAATTACGGGATGCTTTAGGCCGCTTTACCTCTAAAGCTCGCCCTGCCGCCACCACCACCCACAAAGTTGGCCGCCCGGCTAAGGGCCACACCACGCGCCGCCCGGCTGTCAGCGTTGACCGGGAGCGCCTCGCCGCTATCCGCGACTGGGCTCGTGGCAAGGGTTATGCTGTAAATGATCGCGGTCGTATCCCCACCAAGATCATCGCCGAATACGATGCACATCATCACTAAAAATTCGCCAACCCTGCTGCCTCAAAAAGGTTAACGGGTTGTAGTTGTACCAAGGTGCCCGGGGCAGGTTTGAGCCGCCCTGGGCACTTCTATTTTGGGCCGCTTTTATTTCCGGGCCGGTTTATTGTAGGCTTAGGCGGTGGCGGTTTTGCGCGGTGTATCGCAGGTATTGGGCGTTTGGGGCGCCACCGGCGTTACTTACGCTTCTTTTGTGGTTCGGGTGCTTTTTTGATGGACGATAAGCTGCGCGTGGCGATGATCTCATTCCACACTAATCCGCTAGAGCAGCCTGGGGTCGGCAATGCGGGCGGAATGAATGTTTATGTGGCAGCTCTCGCCAAAGCTTTGGGGGCGCAAGGCGTGAAAGTCGAGATATTCACTCGCGCGTTAGAATCGGCGCAAACAGCGCATACCAAAGTGGGCCCGAACGTGCGCTTGTGGCAGATTCCTACTAAAACGCCCGGCGCCTTACCCATTAACGATTTGGTGCCCGAGTTGCCCGCTTTTGTGGCAGGCGTCAACGCGGTTATCGCCGAGCACCCTGTGGATGTAATTCACTCCCATTACTGGCTTTCCGGCTTGGCGGGTTTGGCCCTAAAGCAACAATGGCAACTCCCTTTAGTCCACAGTATGCACACTTTGGGGCACACTAAGAACTCGGCGCTCGCCCCGGGGGATTTCCCAGAATCGAAGCAGCGCATCAGCGCGGAAACTGAAATCGTCGAAAAGTCGGATGCACTAATTGCCGCCACTGAGCATGAGGCCAGTGAGTTGGTTTCGCGTTACCAGGCATCCTTAGAAAAGATTGTGGTAATTCCGCCGGGCGTTGATCGCAAGATATTCCACCCGTTGGTTGAGCCCGTCGAAACCACCACCCACCCGTTGGTTGACGCGCGGTATTCCGCGCGCCCGCCTGTGGCGGTCGCTGCGCTCCCTGCGCCCTCCTGGCCCTCGGTAGAACCCGCAAGCGGCTTCTCCGCTCGAGCTGCGTCGGTCCCCGAAACCACCGGCCACAGAAAAACGCACTACCGCCAAATCCTCGGCCTACCCCAGCACCTTCAAACCGCCAAAATCGTGCTCTTTGCTGGCCGAATCCAAAAACTGAAAAACCCGCAATTACTGGTGGAAACCCTGCCCAACCTGCCAAATGACACCAATGTAATTATGCTCGGCGGCGCTTCCGGCGATTCCTTGGGGGCCGACGAATTGCGCGCCCAGGCCAAAGCGCTCGGCGTCGGCGACCGCCTCACCATCCTGCCCCCCGTGCCCGCCGCCACCCTGGCCAACTGGTATCGCGCCGCCGACCTCGTGGCCGTGCCCTCGTACAACGAAACTTACGGGCTGGTCGCGGCCGAGGCGATCTGCTGCGGCACCCCGGTGGTCGCGGCGGCCGTGGGGGGCTTGGCCACCATTATCGAGGACGGTGTGACGGGCGTTCTGGTAGGCTCGCACGACCCGGAGGCGTGGGCGGCGGCCTTGGGCGCGTTATTGGCGGACGACGACGCGCGGGAAACTCTGGCCGAGAACTGTGCCAGGGCCGCAAACTTCCTCACCTGGGACGAGGTCGCCACAAAAACCCACCGCCTCTACGAAGTTGCTCTACCCAAATCGCCCTTGACGCATTAGGATGAAACTTATGACTTACAAG
>JAITCS010000214.1 GCA_031282935.1 Cellulomonadaceae bacterium | reverse complement strand
AGCCTCATAGGCGGGGCTCTGCATTTCGGGGTCGGTAATGCGCAACAGCATCAGGCCGGTTGCGGTAACACCCATAGATTGCCCGTAATCGGCGATGGCCCGCTCAAACCAGTACCGGCCAATAAGTCTGGGCGCCAACCAAAAGAACAAGAACGTGTTAAACACCGTGCCCGCAATCGCCATTATCACGAAGGCGGCGAGATTATCCTGAATTGCGCCCAAAGACAGGCTAGCAATCGCTGCCACCACCAAAAAGTCGAGCGCCAAACCCTGGATGCGCAGCATCATTTGGTGGTCAATCAGCCGCTCAAAACCCAAAGCCCGGGCAATTCGTTGCACAATTACCCCACCGAGCATCGCCATCGGGAACAACGGCAAGAACCGGAACAACTCCAGCGGCACCCCGTCACTAATCATTATCCGCGCGATGGTCAGTTGCTCAAGCCACCGCAACAACTCCAACATCACCCAGCCAATTAGAATCGCTAAACAAGTGAACGCCACATGCAGCGACAGCGGCTCAACGGAGGCAGGTTGGGTGGTTAACCGGCCCGCAGCAAAGTATTCGTCTTTCCGAAACAGGCCGCGCTGCTCTTCAAGCGAGGCCTGGGCGGACCCTTTGAGGATTTCGGTTTTGCCGGTGCGCACGCCCCAGTTAATCCAGGCAACACCAAGGATAACGCCCAGCAGCAAGCTCAGGGTGGCCAAACCGACGGCGAGGTCGGCGCCTGCCTCCCACCCTAGACTGTTAAAGATCGGGCGCATCCCGGCGGCGGTGCCGTGCCCGCCCTCGAAGCTGATCTCGATCAGGGCTGCAGCCAGCGGGTTCGTGCCAAACACCGGGGTCAGCAGCAGCACTGCCAGCAAAATGCCCACCACATATTGCCCGGCTCCAAAAGCGACCCCAAAGGACAACTGCGGGCCAACCAGTTGGGCAGCTTTACGCGGATTCGGCAGCTTTTGGCCCAAAAACATGGTGGCGAACACCACGCTGATCAGCAACCCCGGCAACGCGCTCCAAACACGCAGAATCTCGGGGGTGAAAATGCCAGCGGCGGCGAAACTGCCCCCCGCGATCCGGCCCAGCACCCAGGGCCCCAAAAACATCAGCACGAACCCGGCCACTATGGACGACGGCAAGAAAACGCGCTGCACCCAGCGCACATTCAACCGGATCAGTTTACCGATTACCAGGGCAACCCCCAGCACCAAAATCGCGAAACCCGCTTGCGCTGGACTCATCGCCTCTACTCCTTAAGGTGAAACATTTCAAGGTGTTGCAGAGTCTTGCGCGCTTTAACAGTGACATATTTTGCCAGGGCAGAAGCTTCCGCAACCCCACCTTATCAGGGCAGGCCGCCGGTAACATAATTGTGCCAAACCGATAAACTAATTCCGGTCAGCGGGCGCCCAGGCGTGCGGCAGCGTAATTCGGCGCCCAAATGCGGGCCGACACGGCGCAACCCAAAGGAAGCTCGCGCGGTAGCACCGCGCCCTTAAGCCCGAAAAAATCGCGCGCGAACAGCGGCCTAAATGCGCACTCCCCGGGTAAGCAGCGAACTAGCCTTGCGGATTGGGGTGGTAATCGCGGGCGCCATCGGTGTCGAACGGCAGATTGCCGAATGGCTCATCCTTGGCAGCTTTGGCCACCTGCACTGCAATCGGCTTGTCATCGGCCTGCGGCACAATGGAAATGCTCTTCGCCAGGGTTTCGGCCTTGATCGCCTTGTGGTGGGTGTCAATCGCCTCGATCTGGTTATCCGGCACATACAAAGTCAGGTCAATCCGGTCGGAAACCTCCAGGCCAGCCTGCTTGCGCGCCTCCTGTACGTCCCTAATCACGTCGCGGACAAAACCCTCTTGCACCAATTCTGCGGTCATAGCTAAATCCAACACCGTAAAGCCCCCTGTTGGCAAGATGGCAGCGGCAAGTTCTGCAACTTTTTCTGGCGCGCCCTTCGATTCCGGCTTTCCGATCACGGTTTCGAGCGTGTATTCACTCGGTTCGAGCGGCACCTCGCCGCCGCTGGTCGAAACGACGACATTGCCTGCCGCGTCGTGGTGCCACTGCCCGGCCTTTGCGGCTTTGATGACCGTTTGCACCGACTTGCCGAGCCTGGGACCGGCCGCTCTGGCGTTCACGGCGAGCCGCTCCTGCACGCCGTACTGTTGCTGCGACACGTCGGTGGCGGGCACGAGTGTCACTTTCTTGACGTTAAGCTCGGTTGCCAACAGCTCGCGGTAGGCCTCAAGTTCGCTCGGCTCCGCGCAGGCCACCACCAACTCGGCCAACGGTTGCCGCACCCGGATTTGGTTCGCTTTGCGCAGCGACAGCGCGGTGGAAACCACGGCCCGCACCTGATCCATCGCCTTGACCAGCGCGTCCGTGTCGGCTTGCCAGGACGGCGGCGGCACTGGCCAATCCTGCAAGTGGACGCTGCGGCCCCCGGTCAGCCCCCGCCACACCTCTTCGGTGACCAGCGGAGCCAGCGGCGCCATCACGCGGCACAGCGTTTCGAGCACGGCGAAAAGGGTGTCAAACGCGGTCTTGTCCTCAGCCCAGAAGCGTTCTCGTTGCGTGCGCACGTACCAGTTGGTTAGCACATCAAGGAACACCCGCACGGATTCGCACGCGCCGGGAATGTCGTAGCCATCTAGTTGAGTTTTCACTTGCCCCGCTAAATCAGCGGTCTTTGCCAAAATGTACCGATCAAGTGGGCCTAAACCTTTGATGGTGGTTTCATCAAGTGGTTGGGCTTGATAACCATTGCCGCCCCCTAAACGCGCACAGTTATTTGCGTACAGGGTGAAGAAATAGTAGACCGACCACAACGGCAACAAGACTTGCCGCACCGAATCGCGAATACCCTCTTCGGTAACAATTAGGTTTCCACCTTTTAAGATGGAGGAACTCATCAGATACCAGCGCATTGCGTCCGCGCCGTCGCGCTCAAAAACCTCGGAAACATCGGGATAATTGCGTAGGCTCTTAGACATTTTTCGACCGTCGGAGCCGAGCACAATTCCGTGAGAAATCGCGCTACGGAAAGCGGGCTTATCGAAAATCCCAGTGGCTAGCACGTGCAGCACATAAAACCAGCCCCGGGTTTGGCCGATATATTCGACGATGAAATCGCCCGGGTAATGGTTGTCGAACCATTCTTGATTCTCAAATGGGTAATGCACTTGGGCATAAGGCATGGAACCGGAATCCACCCAGACGTCCATCACGTCCTCCACGCGGCGCATGGTGGATTTCCAGGTGGGGTCGTCAGGGTTTGGGCGGGTCAATTCGTCAATGTAGGGCCGGTGCAGGTCTGTTACTTTTACCCCGAAATCGCGCTCCAGTTCCGCTAGCGAGCCGTAGGCATCCACTCTCGGGTATTCGGGGTTGTCCGATTTCCACACCGGCACGGGGCTGCCCCAGAAACGGTTGCGGGTGATGGACCAGTCGCGGGCGTT
>JAITCS010000187.1 GCA_031282935.1 Cellulomonadaceae bacterium | reverse complement strand
CGCTTTGGCTAAACTTTACGAACAAGGCGGTGCCACAGTTATTTCAGTGCTCACCGAAGAGCGGAAATTCGGCGGCTCGCTAAAGGATCTGGCGGCGGTGCGGGCCGCTGTCAGTATTCCGGTATTGCGCAAGGATTTCATCGTAAGCAAATATCAAGTTTATGAAGCGCGCGCTTACGGTGCCGATATGATATTGCTTATTGTGGCGGCTTTGAATCAGAGCCAACTAATTGCGTTACTGGAGTTGACCGAGCAACTAGGCATGACCGCTTTGGTGGAGGCTCACACGGCTGCGGAGGTGAAGCAGGCGGTGGCCGCCGGGGCACAAGTAATTGGCATAAACGCCCGAAACCTGAAGACTTTGGAAGTTGACCGCCAGGTTTTTGCGGATTTGGCCGCCCTGGTGCCCGCTGATCGGGTGCGGGTCGCGGAATCCGGGGTGCGTGGGCCAGGCGACGTGAGTGAATATGTGGCAGCCGGAGCGGACGCAGTTTTGGTGGGCGAATCCCTTGTGCTCGCAAACGACCCGAGCCAAGCCGTGACGGATTTATTGGCTGGCTAATCACAAACAATGGCGAACCCCATCAGTTATCGCCCCAAACCAGGGGAAATCCCTGCCGACCCTGGGGTGTACCGGTTCCGCGATGAATATGGCCGCGTTATTTATGTTGGCAAAGCGAAGAGTTTGCGCTCTAGGCTGCCCAATTATTTTCAGGACATAACTAATTTACACCCCCGCACCGCGCAAATGGTTACCAGTGCGGCCTCAGTTGAATGGACTGTGGTTACCACAGAGGTTGAAGCTTTAGCGCTCGAATACTCGTGGATAAAGGAGTTCGACCCGCGCTTTAACGTCAAATATCGTGACGATAAATCTTACCCCTATCTGGCAGTGACAATGTCTGAGCCTTTCCCAAGGGCGCTAGTGATGCGGGGCGCAAAAAGGAAGGGCACAAAATACTTTGGCCCTTACGGGCACGCTTGGGCTATTAGGGAAACCCTCGATCTTTTATTGCGCGTATTTCCGATTCGCACTTGCTCCAATGGGGTGTTTCAGCGGGCCCAAAGAAGTGGACGCCCTTGCCTTTTGGGTTACATAGATAAGTGTTCGGCCCCGTGCGTGGGGCGGGTTACTGAAGCGGAACACAAAGTAATCGCTGAGGAGTTTTGCGCTTTTATGGCAGGGGATGCTTCCAGGTTCGTCACCAGAATCACTGCCGAAATGCGCGCGGCGGCCGCTGAGCAGGATTACGAACGGGCCGCCAGGCTGCGCGACGATGTGGGCGCCTTGGAGCGTGCTTTGGAAAAGAACGCCGTGGTGTTAGCGGACGGCACCGACGCGGACATCTTCGCGTTAGCGGGGGATGATTTAGAGGCCGCCGTGCAGGTATTCCATGTGCGAAAAGGGAGGATTCGCGGACAACGCGGTTGGGTGGTCGAAAAAGCGATAGAGATAAGCGACGCGGAACTGATCGAACAGCTTATCGGGCAGGTTTATGCGGTTGATGAGAAATACGAAGCCGCAGTGCCCAAAGAAGTGCTAATACCAATTCTGCCCCCCGAACCGGAACAAGTGACGAAATGGCTTTCGGAATTGCGCGGCTCAAAGGTTGATCTGCGCGTTCCCTTACGAGGCGATAAAAAAGAACTCGCTGCCACCGTGCACAAGAACGCCGAACACGCTCTCGTTTTACATCGGACAAAGAGAGCAGGAGACCTGACCACCAGGGCGGCTGCACTAAATGAAATCCAAAATGCGCTAGACCTCCCCTCGGCTCCGTTACGAATAGAATGTTACGACATTTCTCATACCGGTGGCACATTCCAATCCGCTTCCATGGTGGTATTCGAGGACGGTTTGCCGCGCAAGAGCGAATATCGGTTATTTTCGATAAAGGGAAATGATGGCAACGGCGCTCGGGACGATACCGCAGCAATGTATGAGGTAATTCAAAGGCGTTTTAGCAGATACCTGAAAGACGCCCTAAAATCCAGTGAACTAAACCTGATTAGTGGTGAAATAACCCCAGAAATGGAGCCGGAACCAGAAAAAAAGCGTTTCGCGTATCCTCCTAATCTTGTGGTTGTTGACGGTGGTCAGCCGCAAGTGGCCGCCGCGCAAAAGGCGCTAACCGACTTGGGCATTACTGATGTTTCGGTGGTTGGGCTAGCGAAACGCCTAGAAGAAGTGTGGACTGGGGACGCTTACCCGGTCATTTTGCCGCGCACCTCGGACGGCCTGTATTTGCTGCAACGGTTGCGTGATGAGGCGCACCGATTCGCCATCCAGGCGCACCGCAAACGGCGGTCGAAGTCCATGACAACTTCGGTTCTTGACGACATTTCAGGGTTGGGGCCGATCAGGGCGCAGGCGCTTTTGAAGCATTTCGGATCCCTGGCGAAGTTGAAATCCGCCTCGGTGGACGAAATCGCGTCGGTGCGTGGCATGGGTGAGGCCACGGCGCAGGCCGTTTTCGCGGGCTTGCACCCCGCAGGCGCCGACAGCGGCTAACCTTGCCATATGAGTCCGAGCGCGAGTGATGGCATTGCCCCGGAAATCCTGATTATCACTGGAATGTCGGGCGCCGGTCGCTCGCAGGCCGCCAGTGCGCTGGAGGATTTGGGCTGGTTTGTGGTGGACAATTTACCGCCGTCAATGATAGACCCGTTGGTTTCTTTGATGGCGAAATCGGGTTCGTCCGTTGCGAAACTCGCCGTGGTGGTGGATGTGCGTGGAGGGCAATACTTTGCGCAATTATCCGATTCGCTAAAACAGATATACGATTCCGGGGTCGCTTATCGGATAATCTTTTTGGACGCCAGCGATGAAACCCTCGTGAAGCGTTACGAGCAAGTGCGACGCCCCCACCCGTTGCAAGGCAGTGGCCGAATACTTGACGGCATTGAAGAGGAAAGGCGCGTGCTCGATTCCATAAAGCACCGCGCGGACGAAATAATTGACACCTCTAACCTTTCCGTCAACGATTTAGCGCGCCAAATCAGAACCGCCATCGCCCCGGAATACAACGACAAAGGCGTGCGGGTGAACATTGTCACCTTCGGCTTTAAGTACGGGCTGCCCATGGATGCCGATTGGGTGGCCGATATCCGATTCATGGCTAACCCATTTTGGGTGGAGGAATTGCGGGAATTGACTGGCCACGACGGGCCGGTGCGAGATTACGTGCTCAGCCAGCCCGGAGCCGTTGAGTTTGTCGAGAATTACCTAAAAGCTTTAGAAGCCGCCCTTGCTGGTTACCTCAAGGAAGAAAAGCGCTTTGTCACTTTGGCAATCGGCTGTACTGGAGGGCGGCACCGCAGTGTCGCAATGGCCGAGGAATTCGCCAAACGCCTACGCGAGAACGGCCACTCTGTCACGGTGACTGCGCGCGACATCGGGAAGCGATAGCGGGTGGTCAAGTTTCAGCGCGACCTGCCTGCCGTGGTCGCACTTGGCGGCGGGCACGGGCTCTCGGCCAGTTTGAGCGCGCTCAGGCACATCTCCGACCACCTCACTGCGGTGGTCACGGTGGCTGATGACGGCGGCTCTTCGGGAAAATTGCGCGAGGAACTGCACTGCCTGCCCCCCGGCGACTTGCGGATGGCCCTCGCGGCGCTGTGCGACGACACGGACTGGGGCAAAACGTGGTCGGCCGTGCTGCAATCCCGTTTCGCCTCCGACGGGCCGCTTGACCACCACGCGGTCGGAAACCTGCTGATCGCGGGGCTGTGGGCGAAGTTCCCCGATCCGGTGGTGGGTCTGGACTGGGTGGCGAAGCTGCTGGGGGCGCGCGGTCGGGTGCTGCCGATGTCCACGGTGCCGCTGACGGTGGGCGCCGACGTGTCGGGCGCGGGCGGGGTGGCCCACGAGGTGGTGGGGCAGTCGAAGTTGGCCAAGTGCGAACTCACGATTGACCACCTGTGGATTGAGCCAGCGAACCCCCCGGTCTCGCCCGAGGTGGTCAAAGCGATTCTCGACTCCGACTGGGTGGTGCTGGGGCCGGGCTCGTGGTACACCTCGGTGATCGTACACCTGCTGGTGCCCGAGCTTGCCGAGGCTTTGCACGTGACGACGGCGGGGCGGCTGCTCACCATGAACTTGACCGCCGACAAGGAAACCACGGGGCTAGGGGTGGTTGACCACCTGGAAGTGCTGCACGCCCACGCGCCCGGCCTGCGGATTGACTACGTTTTAGCCGACCCGTCCTCGATTGAGGATTTGGACGCCACCAGCGAGGCGGCGAGCCGGTTGGGCGCCGAATTGGTGGTGCGGTCCGTGGCCACCGACGACGGCGAACCCACCCACGACCCGCAAAAGCTCGCGGCGGCGTACCGGGAGATATTCGCGGCCTGAAAGCGCCCACCCGTCTAAGACCAGCCTATGACCATGCACCGCGCGACAACGGTGTTTCCCGCTGCGACACGCCGTGGGATGATGGCGTTCATGGCGCTGACGGCAAAAGTGAAAGAGGAACTCGCTAGCCTTGAGGTGCCCAAAACTTCCTGCCGAAAGGCCGAGGTGGCCGCGATGCTGCGGTTCTCGGGCGGCCTGCACATCATATCGCGCCGCGTAGTTATCGAGGCCGAGCTAGACAACGAAACGGCGGCCGCCAAACTGCGCAACGCCATCACCGACTTGTACGGCAACCAGAGCGACCTGATCGTGGTGGCCGCTGGCGGGATTCGCAAGCAAAACCGTTACGTGGTGCGCGTGGTGCGGGACGGCGAGGCCCTGGCGCGCCAGACCGGGCTGCTGGATCATCGGGGGCGGCCGGTGCGGGGCTTGACGCCTGAGGTGGTTTCGGCAGGTTTGGCGGAAGCCGAGGCGGTGTGGCGGGGGGCGTTTTTGGCACACGGTTCCTTGACGGAGCCTGGGCGCTCGATGTCGTTGGAGGTCACCTGCCCTGGCCCGGAATCAGCGTTGGCGCTGGTGGGGGCGGCGCGGCGCCTGGGGGTGGCGGCAAAGTCACGCGAGGTGCGGGGCGTTGACCGGGTGGTGATTAGGGACGGCGACGCGATTTACCTGATGCTGCGGCGCATGGGCGCGACCGAAACTTTGCAGGTTTGGGAGGAACGGCGCACGCGGCGGGAGATTCGCGGCACGGCGAACCGGCTCGCTAATTTCGACGACGCCAATTTGCGGCGTTCAGCGCGGGCGGCGGTGGCTGCCGGGGCGCGTGTGCAGCGGGCTTTTGAGATTTTGGGCGACGAGGTGCCCCCGCATTTGCGGGAGGCGGGGGAGTTGCGGCTCGCACACAAGCAGGCTTCGCTGGAAGAGTTGGGGTTGCTTTCCGACCCGGCTTTGTCCAAGGACGCGGTGGCGGGTCGGATTCGGCGTTTGCTTTCCACGGCCGATAAAAAGGCTGCCGAGTTGGGGATTCCCGACACCGAGGCCGGGTTGAGTCCTGACCTGCTCGACCTCTAGCGCTGGCGTGGTTTCCTGCCTGTAATTTCCAGCCCACAACTGGGGTTGGTGGCCGCAGAACAGCCGGAATCTGAGGTTGCTCGCCACCTAAGTGGTGCGGTCGCGGTAGTGCCGAGGGGTGGTAGCGTGGGGTGGTTTCGACAGGCTCAACCACCGGGGTGCGGTCGTGGTGGTACCGAGGGGTGCGCAGTGAGGTAGCGCGGCGGGGGCGAAGCGCATAAAAATGGCGAAACCGCCCGCGTGGCTGTTCGATATATGGCGAATAATGCGGCATCATATGGATTGTGAATGTGCGGCGCCCTCCAAGTCGGACGACTCCGAGCCGCCGTGCTCCAGCGCGCCCCCCAACCCGCGAAACCTTGAAGGTGCGGCCCCAGAGTGGCCGCAACGAAACAGCCAAACCTCGGCGCACCCAAGCACCGCCCGCCAATGCGGCAGCGGCCAAGCAGGAAACCGTCACTTGGCGCCTGCTTTTGTTGGCTTTGGTAGGGCTGCTCACCATCGGGCTGCTGGCCCCCACCCTGCGCGGTGCGATTGACCAGTATCAGCAGTATTACGCGCTTGAGCAGGAGTACCGGGACGCCTTAGCGGAGTCGGCCAGGCTCGATGCCGAGTTAGCGCGTTGGGATGACCCAGCTTTTGTCGCCAGTCAAGCCCGTACGCGCCTCAATTTCGTGTCGCGGGGCGACAAAGTGTGGCGTCCCATCGGAGCCGAGATTCTGGCAGAGGACATTGACCCAGCCACCGGGTTGCGCGTAAAGCAGGGCATCGTTGGCGCGCGCGAGAACCAGCCCTGGTACTCGGCGTTGCTTGAGTCGGTCAAGGTGGCAGATGGCCCCGTGGAGGCGACCCCGGAACCGGAGAACTTGACCGCTATTCTTGGCGTGGACGATTAGGGCTGGCACGCGGTGCTCTCCGAGGCTGACCTAGCTCAGGTCCAAGACCAACTAGGCCGCACCCCGCGCGGGGTTTTGGACATTGCGGCTCGCTGTGCTTGCGGTGCCCCGCTGGTGGTCGCAACCGCGCCTCGGCTGCCCGATGGCACCCCCTTTCCTACCACCTATTACCTGACGCACCCCGAGCTGACCGCAGCCATATCGCGCCTTGAGGCCGACGGTTACATGCGCGAACTCAATGACCGGCTCGCTGCCGACCCCGAAATGGCGCAAGCCTACCTCAGCGCGCACCACGCCTACCTGGCTGACCGAGCCGAGTTCGCCCGCGCAGCAGGCATCGCGGACCCGCCCGAAATCGAGGGGATTTCCGCTGGAGGTATGCCCACTCGGGTTAAGTGCCTACACGCGCTGGCTGGGCACGCCCTCGCCGCCGGGCCGGGCGTGAACCCGGTGGGTGACGAGGTTTTGCACAAGATCGGGTTCCGCCCAGAGGTGTGCTGCTGCCACTAGGCGGTCGCCGCAATTCGAGCTAGCTTTTCTGGCTTGGCGGTCTCTGAGGTTTCGCTGTTGTTGTAGTTCGGCGGGTCAGCACCTATTTACTCGACCAAGGCGGGGGCGGTCGCGTGCGGTAACGCTGGGACATCCGGCGGCGGTGGCGAAACTCCTAAAGCGGTCGCGATGTCGGGGGCGCCGGGAAACACGAGCGGTGCCCCGCCCCAATGCTCTCGCACGACGTTGGCCTCTATCAGCCCGTCTATTAGGCCCAGTCGAGTGCCCGGAGCCGCCCGCGCAACTAGGGCAGCGTAACGTTCTGCGAGGTCGCTTTCGATCAGCAGCACCAGCTCTGGCGGCGAGGCGGCGGGCGGGAGCGCCCAGGCGACTTGGCGAGGGTCTTGCGCGGTGCCTGCTAGTTGTCCGATGCCCACCCAAGCGTTAGCGCGTGTCGCGTGGTGGTGAGCGAGTGCGCGAAGCTGGGCGCGCTCAGCGTCAGCCGAGCGGGCAGCCGTCACCTCGAAGGCGTAACGGGCGGCATCCTCGGCGGCGACCAGCGCGGAGAACTCCTGCACGGTCAGGCCCGAAGGTGCGGAAGCGGTCGCGCGACCAGCGCTTTCTAGGCTATCGTCCTCTGAAATGCCGTCGGTTGTCACACCCTCGGTATCGGTGCTGCCCTCGTCGTCCGAACTAACGCCGACGTCCGAACTGACGCCACCAGAACCAACGCCGTCGCCCAAATCAGCCGCCCGCACCGCCACCCCCGGATCGAACACCACCGCCCCAGGCGCATTAGTGCCGGGAAAATAGAATTGGAATGGGAACTCTAGCAACCGCGCAGCAACCGGCAAGGCAGGTAACTCCACGCCAGCCAGCCCAGAAATACGCACAGCAGCAGCGAATTGGGCAGCCGAAATCGAGGCCAGCAGGCGGGCCACGTCGCCATCGGGCGCCTCGTCAGCGGCAGTTCGATTTGAGTACCCGGCTTCAACCAAAAGGTTCACTATCTGCGATATGGAAACTGGCGGCATTGGTGGTTCCGGTGTTGGCGGCGGCGGTATGGGCTCGCCTAGACCAGAATCACCTAACCCGGAATCATATGCCCCTCCAAGAGCATCGGAAACGTATAGTAAGGCGTTCTGCCTTACCGCCTCCAACTCGGCCCGCAAAGCCTCAGGAACGCCGTCTTCCAACAGTTGCCTAACCGGCACAACCAAGGAACCAGTGGCCGCAACCGCCCCCCGCCGCACCTGTTCCGCCAAATCGGCCGCTGGCTCGGTCGGCGGCGCCGTTTGCAAGCGCAGCCCGGCACAGCCGGTCACAGCCAACACCAACGCCAACATCCCGACAAAAGCTTTTAGCGCGCCAGCAAATGCTGGTACGGTTGCACTGGGCGGTTTTCCAAGGGGCGTCACAGGGCTAATGCTGCCAGGTGCCACGGACAACAACGATTACCGACGCCGCTACTTACGGTTTGTGGCGCTCGCGGCCCAGAAATCGTACAGCAGGCGGCTGCTTGGGGCGGCCACGGAACAGGGGGCGATGATGGGTAAGGGCAAGGGCGGGCGCGATGAGTTCGCGGCGCAGGCGGCCAAAGGCGAGGCGGAGCAGGTGGCTGGCGCTGCGACCCAGGTGATCGCCCCAGTGGTGGCTGGTGCGGGGTTGTATCTTGAGGAAGTGAAACTGGTCGGCGCGGGCAGCCAGCGGGCGTTGCGGGTCACGATAGACTTGCCGCAGACTGAGACCGGCTCGCTTGACTCCGACCGGCTGGGCGCTGTTTCGCGCGCAATTTCGGCGGCACTCGACACTGACGATGTGGTGCCCGGAGCGTACAACCTGGAGGTTTCCACGCCGGGGGCCACCCGTCCGCTCACGGAACTGCGCCATTTCCGGCGCGCTCAGGGCCGGGTGGTGGCCCTTGAACTGCGCGACGGGAGCACGATTTCGGGGCGAATTACGGTCGTTTCGCCTAGCTTGGATCAGACGCAG
>JAITCS010000164.1 GCA_031282935.1 Cellulomonadaceae bacterium | reverse complement strand
GGTAGTGCTGATGGTTTCCTCTGCCGTGATTTCCACTACGGTAATGTTTTGGATTGCGCGGCTTAGTTGGGCGTTCAGTCCGGTGCTGAACACTGGTCCGATACTATTGGTGCTCGGTTTTATTACCGCCATTTACGGGGCTGTGAAAGCGTTAGCGCAAAAAGACGCTCGGCTTTTGTTGGCGTTCTCCACGGTTTCCCAAGCGGGCTTAATGCTTATCGCGCTTGGTTCGGGCACCATCGTTTCCGAATTAGGTTTTATTGCACACCTTTTCGCCCACGCCCTTGCCAAAGCCGTATTATTCTTGTGCGTGGGCGCTTTCAACGCGGCTTACGACACCAGCAGCATTGCCGCATTTCGGGAAAAGATTTGGCGCACTCCACTGCTGGGGGCCGCTGCCGTGATCGCGGCCTTATCCATGGTGGGTCTCCCGCTCACTTTTGGTGGGGTGTCCAAATACTGGATCAGTGCCGGAGCTTACAACCCGCTAATTTATTGGGGCTTGTGGATTCCCAATCTATTCACCATTTTGGTAATGCTAAAGTTAATAGTACCCAACACGATTTATCGCCGCGAATTTATAGGCCCCCACCCCCAAATTACTCAAACTATCCCCCGATATGTACTGGGCACACTTGGCGCCCTGGCCTTGTTGATATTTGTCGGTGGGCTAACCAGCCAAATCTTTAGCAACATCATCGGCACGGCCTACCCAATTACACTCCTTGCCGCGCTGAACAAAGCGGCCGAGTTCATGCAGCTTTTCCTTATCGCTTATGCCCTGGCCCAAATGGCGCAGTTTGCGCGCTGGAAAGCCACCGGCAACCGCCTTACCGCCTCCCTTACCAAGTCACTGGCTTTACCTGACGCCGTGCTAGCGATTGTGGCCTTTGTTGCGGCCGTGATCCTGATTGGCTGGGTTACTGGGGGCGTAGTGAGCGGCGGTGCTAGCGGTGGCCTGGTTAGCAGCAGCCTTGTTAGCGGGGCGGGTTAACATGGCCAAACTAAACTTACTACACGGGCGGCCAGAACGTTTTGTGCGCTCTATTCCTTTGATTATCGCCCTTACCGGGGTGTGGCTGATAATGAATGAAGGGTTTAGCCCACTGCTGGTAATATCTGGGATCTTGGTGGCGATAGCCGCTTTGCTGGGCACCAGAATGGTGATACACCGCTCTTACGTTGATGAGCTCTGGATAGGGTGGCGGGCCGGTTTAGCGTTATTCCCAGCCGTATTTCGTCTGATATTCACCTCTGCTTTTACGATGGCGAAAGCGATTTTGCGTGGCGATACCGACACCGTGGCTTTCAGATACCAATCGGTATTGGAAGACGACCTTTCGATATTTCTGTTGTGTACGTTCATTATTTTGACCCCGGGCACCATGGTGGTGGGCCGAAAAGATTCTTTGCTTACGATTATCGGCATTGGCAAGGACGTGGCCGCTGCGCGGGCGGGTTGTGAAGAGATTGAGCACCGCATTGAGGCCGTGAGCGCGCCGATGGTGGGCGGCAGGGCGCGGTCGGCGCGTATCGCAGCGGCTCGCCGGGCCAAGAAGCTGCGTGAGGAAACCTTGGCCAAGGCCGCTAGCGGAGGCGAGGGGGCGAAGTGACGTTTTTAGACGGAGTTAAGGTGGCACTCGCGGTGGCTGCCGCTATTGCGGGTTTGGCGCTGATTCGGGGGCCGAGCAAATGGAAGCGTTTGCTCGGCTACAATCTGGTTTCGGCCAAGATTACCATGATCATTATCATTCTGGCCGTTAGTTCCGGTAACACTTTTTATTTAGATATCGCCCTCATTTATGTTTTGCTCTCTTACATAGGAATTATTGCCTTGGCGGATTACATTGTTGAGCGCAACAAGAAGGACAAAGTGAATCGGCCTCCGGGGCGGTTGCGGTTGGCCACCCATACCGGCCCGATAAACAGGTTTGAATCCACCACCCTAGAGCCGCACGGTGATGCAGAAAATATTGCCGCCATCAAAACCGTCAGCCGGGACTACCCTGAGGGGATAAATCATGTGGAATGAATGGGTAGGTAACGCGTTCATCCTGCTTGGGGTGTTGCTGGTTTATTTAGGTATTTTCGGCATTTTGCGGTTTCGCGGCTTCACCATGAAAGTTTTATCGGCCGCGAAAATTGACACAGTGGCCATGATTTGCGTACTTTTGGGTGTGGTTTTCCGGGCCGGGGTTAGTTGGCTGGCGGCAAAAGCGCTACTGGTGTTGTTGATTGCGTTGGCCACGGGGCCAATTTCATCGAGTCAAATCCTTTCGCGGGCCAGAGAGGATGGGGAAACCTGATGATTCTGAGCCAAGTCATTTACCTGATGCTGATTGTTTTTGCCATTTTGACAATCGCAGCCTCCTGCCTCAAACACGCCATCATTTTGTCCTCCGTATTTGGGTTGTGGGCGTCCTTGGCCTATTTGTTGTATCACGCCCCTGACGTTTCAGTGTCCGAGGCCGTGGTTTCCTCAACGTTAGGCACCATTCTTTTAGTGCTTACCATCAGGAAATACACCGATGTTTCATTGCCGCCCTTTCGTCAACTTTTGCGAATTAGGTTGTCAGCGTTATTTTTACTGACCACCGTGTGCGGGTTACTGATTTACTTCACTGTTTCTACCCCGAGTTTAGGCATTGCACCGCTGCAAGTGGAGATAATGGAAAGCTATTTCGCTTCACAGCGAATAGTTAGCCCGGTAACTTCAATTCTGCTCAGTTATCGGGTATTCGATACGGTATTCGAGGCGTCAATGTTGCTCGTGGCGGTGTTGGCTGTGGTTCACCTTACCGATACTGGGCACCGAGGGGGCGCGGCCGAGTATTTGGCGGTGAACGAAATGCACCCCACTTTGCGTACCGCCGTGCGCGTGCTGGTGCCCATTTTGTTTGTGGTGGGGGCGGCAATGATTATCGGCGACCCATTTACGCCCGGTGGCGGTTTTCAAGGCGGCGGGATATTGGCGGCGATTGTGGTGGGCCGATATCTGGTGCGCCCATATTCGGGCAAGCGCACCGACGACATGCAAAAAATCGAGAAACTGGTATTCGTCCTATTCGTGCTGTCCATCATCGCCTACGTTTTACTCGATGCGCGCAACGCAGGCATTTACCCACCATTCATGTTGCTGATGAACGCCCTTTTGGGGGTCAAAGTGTTCTGCGGCTTATCCATTATGTTCTTGTTTTTTGCGGCGGAGGAATAGTGGCACATGTTTGAGTTATCCGGCGAAATCGTGGGCCTAATCCTGTTCTTTATCGGCCTGCTGGGCGTTATCATTAGGCGCAACATTATGATGACAGTGCTGGCAGTGGGCATTATGAATATCGCAGTGGTGCTGTTCTTTGTCACCCTAAACGCCGCCCCGAATTACGTGCCGCCGATGGTTGGCACCGAAATTGTTGGCACCGCCGACCCGGTGCCCCAAGCTTTGATGATCACTTCTGTGGTGATCGGGGTGTCCGTGCAGGCGGTACTGTTGGTGCTGGTGATGAACCTTTTTCGGCAGTACGGCACCCTGGACTGGTACGAGGTGCAACGCCTGCGCGCCGTTGAAGGCGAAATCCCGCCAACACAGAAGGAATCACCGGAGCAAAATCAAAGACTTTCGATAATGCTTAACCGATAATGGCCTTGTGACCGCACGCCTCACCCCAACTTCCTCCTTACGCTCAGAACTCCCGAACGGGTTTTACCTCGGCAATGTGGTGCCCGGTGCTGGGCACCTTTTGGGCGGCTCGCTCGCCGATAAAGACGGCGGTTCCAAACCCACCGTGCGCCCTACAGGGGATGACATTTTTGTGAGCGCGGCACTGCTGCGGCAAGCCAAAAAAGATGGCACCCTCGGTGACCTGATATCCGGCCTCACCACGGATGCAAAAGATATCCCCGCACTGCCTGTCACGGACGAGGTGCGCAACGAGGCCGAAACTCTGGAACACCTAACCGCAAAACAATTCAACTCCCTCACCCCAGAAAATCAGGGGAAGTGGCAAGAAATCGCCCCGGCCCGGAACCAATTCCATTTCTCGGAAATGGACGGGCTGCTTGACTTTGCCAAAGAGAACGGGCAACGAGTGCGCGGCCATTGCCTGCTTTGGCATAATCAGAATCCGCAATGGTTACGGGATATGTTTGAAGAGGGCGCGGCCACTGATGAAGAATTGCGTGCTGTTTTGGTGCAACACATTAATCATGTGGTAGGCCGGTATAAGGGGCACATTGCACAGTGGGACGTTGCCAATGAGATATTCAATGAGGATGGCAGTGTCCGGGTTGGCAACCCGTGGATTGACCGTTTTGGCCTGGAGATCATTGCCGAGGCCCTGCGCCTCGCCCACCAGGCGGATCCAAACTGCCAACTATACCTAAATGACTATAACGTGGAATCCATAAACGCTAAGTCTGATGCGTATTACGAATTGTCCAAGGAATTACTGGCCGCCGGAGTGCCACTGCACGGGTTTGGGATTCAAGGTCACCTCGCTTTGCAATACGGATACCCCAACGACATGCGCGAGAACATGGCTCGCTTTACAGCCTTGGGGTTAGGCGTAGAAATCACCGAATTGGACATCCGCATTTTTGTTGATGAAAATGATGAAGCGCGAATTCCCGAGGATTTGGACACGCAAGCCGAATGGTATGCGCGGGTAATCTCTGATGCTTTGGCAGTGCCTGGGGTTACCGGGGTGACCATTTGGGGGGTAGCGGACAGTTATTCATGGATTCCTTCGCTATTCAAAGGCGAAGGGGCGGCGTTGCTGTTCGACGACAATCTAGCCCCCAAGCAAGCCTACGCAGCCGTAAGCGGAGCCCTCGGCGCCCCCGCCGGTGGTTGAGCCTGTCGAAACCCCGGCGAAACCACACTACGCGGACTATTCATAATGGAAAAGCAATTATTGGACAAGCGTGAAGCAGTTGGTTATCTCTGTCAAAAATATGGAGTAACCAAAATGCAAGCTTTTGGTTCGGCTGTAACGGGTGGATTTGATCCCGATACTAGCGATTATGATTTTCTGGTGTTTTGGCGATCCGACGTCGAGAGGCCTTCGAAAGCGCACTTAGGCTTATGGGAGGAACTTAAGGAACTATTTGGCCGCGATGTTGACCTAGTTAACGATTCCGCTATCCGAAATCCGTTTTTTGCCAAAGCTGCCAGAAGCGAGGCGGTGCCCTACTATGGCTAAGAACGCGGGAACCTATCTCTGGGAAGCGCTAGAGGCTTGTAAAGAAATCACGCTCTTTATTGGCGACCTTGACGCCGCTGAGTATCAAGCCGACTTACTGCGAGTCCGCGCAGTAGAACGATCTTTTGGAATTCTTGGCGAAGCGCTGAAACGGGTTAGGGAGCATTATCCAGATATAGCTGCAAGGATTGGCCCGCTAGCAAATGCAGTGGATATGCGAAACTTCTTAGCCCACGAATACCACTGAGTGAACGACATTGAAGTGTTTGAGGCTGCTACTACTGATATTCCCGAATTGACCAAAATACTTGAACCGCTGGTAACAGAATACGCTGCCGCCACTGGGGTAGAACTCTAACCGCCGCCGGTTGACGCGCAGAAATCCGCGCGCCCGCCTGCCATCCGGTGGTTGAGCCTGTGGCGGTCGCTACGCTCCCTATTCCCTCCTGGCCCTCGGTAGAATCCGCTAGTGGACTCTCCACTCGGGCTGCGTCGGTCACCGAAACCCCGGTGGTTTGACGCGCGGAAATCCGCGCGCCCGCCTGTCGAAACCACACGCACCGGGCAGCTAAACCACGCTGCACTGCGCAGCTAGGCTGCACTGCGCAGCTAGGCTGCACTGCGCGGTTGCACCGCGCCGTTAAAGCTGGCATAGCCAGGTTGGCAGAGGCCTAAATACACCGCCCGGCGGTTGACGCGCGAAATCTGCGCGCTCGCCTGCTGAAACCCCGTCGGTTGACGCGCGGAAACACGGGCGCCCGCATGTCTAAACCCCGTCGGTTGACGCGCGGAAACCCGCGCGCTCGCCTGTCGAAACCTCGGTTGGAAAACCGCTAGGCGGCTGCGTTGCGCCTGGCCACGGCCTCGGCACGCGCGCGGAACTCGGCCTCCTCCGGGGTGAGAACCGGCTCCGGGGCGGCCTCCGCAGCGGGGGTGATGGCCTGCGCCACCACACCAGAGTTGGGGTTTTGCCCAAGCCCGCGATACCCGAAAGCGTCGCGGCTTTGCGGCTCGTTCACGTACCGGTTGAGGCTCTCCATCGAGGTTTCGAGGAACTTGGTGCCGCTGGCCACGGCGACCTTTGCGAAATCGCGCCCGAAATCGGCGCCCACGAATTTGAGGCGGTCGAAACTGCCCGGAGCCGTGGTGGAGGCGGCGAGGTTCTTGTCCACCTCAGCCATCGCGGTGGTCAACTGCAACGCGGACGAACGCGGGGGCGCCTGGCGGTAATGGTCGGCGGTGAAGTTCTGGCTGTAAAAGCCGAACGCGTTGTTCAGGTGCTCGCGAGCCTGCCCAGCGCGCTTGAGCGCGTACGGGTCCTCAATGCTAGCGGCCTCGATCTGGCACACCTGCTCGTCGGCGGTGAGCAGCCGCTGCGACCATTCGCGCTTGGCGATTAGGTAGGTCTTTTGGCGCCACTTGCGGTATTGGTGCACCCCCAGCCCCACGCCGGCGCCGGTGACCAGCATTGGCAGCAGCATGGCGAGCAGGATGTAGAGGGTAGTCATTTCCACACTGATAATTTTAGCAGGGCGTAGGCGGCCAAAACTATGAGGGGCTTCCCTGAGTTCACCCTGAATGTGAAAATTGGTCGGATTTATTTTTTGGGCGTGTGGTTCGGCTCACGGCCAGCATCCTTGCGGATTACGACGGCGCTGCTATGGTTGCGGTTATGAGCCAAAAGACTTTTCCGCTGCAAAAGGGTGCGCTGGAAGAGGTTGCCAGGGAGTTTCCCACCCCTTTTTATTTGTACGATGAAGCCGCTATTGTCGCTAATGCGAACCGAATCATCGAAGCGTTTGCCGATTTCCCGGCCTACCTGAACTATTTCGCCGTAAAAGCGTTACCGAACCCGTACATTCTAAAAGTTTTGGCGAAAGCGGGTTTTGGGGCGGACTGTTCCAGTTACCCGGAATTGCTTTTGGCGCAGCGTGCGGGCCTGAGCGGCGAAAAGATTATGTTCACCTCGAACGAAACTCCGGCCTTTGAGTACGAGAAAGCCGAAGAGTTAGGTGCGATAATCAATTTGGACGATTTTACCCATATTGATTACCTAGAGCAAACAGTGGGCCTGCCCAGTTTAGTTTCTTTGCGGTACAACCCTGGTTCCCTAAAGCAGGGCAACGCCATAATAGGCGAACCGCACAAGTCGAAATACGGCCTCACCAGGGATCAGTTGTTTGAGGCTTACAAAAGGTTGCAAGAAAAGGGCGTGCGGCGGTTTGCGTTGCACACGATGGTGGCCTCTAACGAACTAGACGTTTCTTACCACATTGAAACCGCTAAACTGCTATTCGAGTTGGCTGTGGAGGTGAAAGAGAAACTCGGCATAGCGCTGGAGTTTGTGAACTTTGGTGGTGGGGTTGGAATCCCCTACACCTTGGATAAAGAGCCTTTGGATTATTCGGAATTAGCCAATGGCATAAAGCGGGTTTATGATGAGATTCTGACTCCGGCGGGTTTGGCTGGCATGGGGATAAGGACGGAATGGGGCAGGGTTGTTACCGGGCCTTACGGTTGGTTGATTACCCGAGCTATTCACAAGAAGCACACTTATCGGGAATATGTGGGCGTTGATGCTTCAATGGCGGATTTGATGCGCCCAGGCATGTACGGCGCTTATCATCACATTACCGTTGCGGGTAAAGAGAACGATGAGGGCACCCAAACTTACGATGTGGTGGGGAGCTTGTGCGAGAATAACGACAAGTTTGCAGAGGACAGGGTATTGCCCCCCATTTCGGTTGCCGCTGAGGGTGGGGCTGGGGATTTGCTGGTTATTCACGACGCCGGGGCGCACGGGCGGGCGATGGGATTCAATTACAACGGGAAATTGCGGTGCGGGGAGTTGTTGCTGCGCGCAAACGGTGAGGTTGTTCAAATTCGGCGGCCGGAAACTGTGGCCGATTATTTTGCCACTTTAGACTTTGCTGGCGTGAAAGACTTTTAGATAGATTTTTGGAAAGACTTCTACGAAAGACCTCTACGAAAGACGACAATTATGGTTAAGCGTAATAGCGATTTGGCTAATTTGAAGGCCGGGTATTTGTTCCCCGAAATTGCGAAACGGCGGCGGGAGTTTGCCCAGGCGCACCCAGAGGCTAACATTATCAGCCTGGGAATTGGGAACACCACCGAACCGCTTACGCCGCATGTGACTGCCGGGTTAGTTGCTGAGGCTCAGAGGTTGGGCACGGAGGCGGGTTATTCCGGTTATCAGGATGAAGGTTTGCCCACTTTGCGCGAGCGGATCTCGGAAGTGTTCTATGACGGCAAATTCGATATTTCTGAGATTTTTATTTCCGACGGCGCTAAGTGCGATATTGGGCGTTTGCAGGTCATGTTTGGTTCGGAAAACCCGGTGACAGTGCAAGACCCGTCATATCCGGTTTATGTGGACGGCTCTGTTTTGATAGGCGCCGCCGGGGGCTGGAACGGCAATGGGTATAATGGCATAACCTATTTACCTTGCACGGCAGAAAATGGCTACTTCCCTGATCTTTCTAAAGTGCCTGCGGGCAGTTTGGTGTATTTCTGTTCCCCGAATAACCCAACCGGCGCTGTGGCAACCCGGGAACAACTAGAAAACCTCGTGGCAATGGCCATCGAAAAAGGTTGCATTATTATTTACGATGCCGCATATAGCGAGTTTATCCGCGACCCGGAATTGCCGAAAACCATTTACGATATCCCTGACGCCGTCACCTGCGCTATCGAACTCAATTCGTTCTCAAAGCCTATCGGTTTTACCGGTGTACGCCTGGGGTGGTCTGTGGTGCCCAAAGAACTCCAATACCAAAGCGGCGAAAGTGTCAACGCCGACTGGCACCGTATTTCTGGTACCATATTCAACGGCGCTTCCAATGTGGCCCAAGCCGGAGGTTTGGCTTCTCTAGACCCGGACGGTTTGCGCGAAATGCGGGCGGGCACCGACTTTTATCTCGAAAATGCCAAACTGATAAAGCGAGCCATTACGGACTTGGGGATAACCTCGGTTGGTGGGGAGAACTCGCCCTACATCTGGGCGCATTTCCCTGGGCGGGACAGTTGGCAGGTGTTCAGTGACATCCTCGAAAAGTGCCATGTGGTGACAACCCCTGGCGCTGGGTTTGGTCCGGCTGGGGAGGGGTATATTCGGTTCTCGGCCTTTGGGCACCGCGCTGACATCGTCGAAGCCTGCGAGCGGCTGAAGGCCTTGCAGGTCTGAGCGACGGCGTCGGGTGGTTTCCAGACCCCCAGTGGTTTCGACAGGCTCAACCAACGGGACACTCGGTGGTTGAGCCTGTCGAAACCACCTTGACTGAGCTCAACCAACGGAGAAAAACCGGCGCTGGGTCTTTGCAAGCCCAACGCCGGTTTCGTGCCTCACCCGAGTGTTAGTCGGGAACGGAGTCCGTCACCTCAGTCCAGAGGTCGCGGCCCGCTTTAGCCTCGTTGTACTTTTTCCAGGCCGCGACGGCGGCGGCGGCGATGAACAAGATCGCTGCCAGGTTGCCACCGGCTTGGCAGTGGGCGCGCTTGCCCTTGGAACAGTGGCCGCGCTTGGAGCATTTGCATTGCTTTGTCAATGTAGTGCCTTTCGTTGGGTTCGAGGATGGTGGTTTCGACAGGCTCAACCACCGGGGCGGCTCAACCACCGGGGCGGCTCAACCACCGGGGCGGCTCAACCACCGGGGTGGTGGTTTCGGTGACCGACGCAGGCCGAGTGTAGAGGCCGCTTGCGGATTCTACCGAGGGCCAGGAGGGAATAGGGAGCGCAGCGACCGCCACAGGCTCAACCAGCAGTGCGGCGGCTAAGCCTCGCGGTCGCGGACGTCGTTGGTGAGGTCAGCAGCGGTATCGGCCGCCTTCAAAGCAGCCGCACTGGCAGCGTGCTCCGCAGCCTCGTGTACGCGCGCCGCGATCTCGGCCAAATCCGGCCCAGCGTCGGTGGCGAAAGTGTGTACCTTGTCGTTCGCAGCAGCAGCCGCGTCGGCCAAGTGCGGGGCCGCAGAAGTGGCCGCCGCCTCAACCGCGCCCTCGAGCTTGGGACCAACCTCGCGGGCCAAGCGGGCGGCGGCAGCGCCGACCTCGTCAGCCAGGTGCGAGGTCTCCACGCGGGCCTCGTGGGCGCCGCGCTTCACATCGGCCACCACCTCCGGCTCGACCTTGTGGTACTCGCGGGCGGTGCGTTCGCCGAGGTTCTTGGCAGCATCTTCAACAGCATTAGCGGCCTTCGACACGGCACCTCCGGCGGCACGCACGGCAGCTTCAGCTCTTGGCTTTTCGGCGTTAGCCCACTGAGCAGCGGCTTTACCTGAGGTTTCGGCCTTTTCGCGGGCGTCGGCAGCCAGGCGGCCAGCGGCTCCGGCTAACTTGATCGCTTGCGCCTCGGCGATGGGCTTGGCGGCTTCCGCAAGTTTGCGTGCTTCATCCTCGGCCTTGACCTTGGCGACCTCCGCCAACTTGCGGGCGTGGTCGGCGGCGTCGTCGCGCAGCTTGCGTGCCTCCGCCCCGGCCTTCACCTTCGCCTCACCGGCCAGGTGTCGGGCACCATCCTCAAGACGCAGCGCCTCAACATGGGCCTTAGCCTTGGTGGCCTCGCCGAGCTTGTGGGCCTCAGCGACAGCGGATTCTTTCAACTTCGCGGCCGTCTTGTCCACAGCGTCGCGGGCGCCTTCGCGCAACTTGTGCGCCTCAGCCTCGACGGCGGTCTTGGCCTCGCCGCTGAGGTGCTCCGCCTCGCCGGTGGCCCACTTGCCAGCGTGCTCCGCCAGGGTGGCGGCGTGGCTGGAAACAGCGTGCCAAGCGTTGTGCGCGTGGTGATGTACCTTGCCTTGCAGCGCTTCGTGGTCAGAAACCACCACCACGCTGAGCGGGGCGGCTGCGTCAGGGCTGTCTAGGAAAGTGTCGTGCAAAACCAAAGCGTCCTCGCTGTCGTCATCGCGCAAATGGCGCGCCCGCAAATCGGTGGTCCATTCCTTAGCGCGAGCCGCCGCCTCCCGACCACGAGCCACGGCCAAACCTGCCGCCGCACCGATGCGCTCTGCGGTGTCACCTGCGACATCGCGGGCGTCGGGGTTGTCGTCATGCTCCCAAGGCTCCGCCCAAGGGTCGTTGGTCAGCGCATTGTTGCGGCGCCAGTAGGCGTAAGCGGCAGCGCCACCGGCGAGCATTAACGCCAACAAAATGTGCCGTTTGCAATGGTGATGATCCGGCTCGGCTACTGCCTCGGCGGCAATCAGAGTGATATGGTCACCCTTAGCGGGCTTGATCACCTTGGCAGCTTTCGCAGCGCGGGCGGCCTCGCGTGCTTTGGCGCGCGTAATCTTGGCAGCCTTAGCGGCCGCGTGGGCGGCTTTGGTGCTGTCAATTTGAGCTAAGTCGGCGAGGTTCGCCACATGGGCAGCGGCCTTCGCATCGGCGGCCTCCGAGGCGGCAAAGTGTTCGGCCACTTGGTGCGCCATCATCTGGGCTGCCATCCGGGCGGCTTTCCGCTCGGCGGCGTCGTCCACAATATTGGTCAAGTGCGGCATTACTTCCTCCACTAATTTGCCGTGCGCCGATGATGCCGATGTATCGGTGTCAGCGGATCGCGCCTTCAAACCGCCTCCGAAACCACCCGCACGCCCACCGGCGACCTTAGCGGCAGCGTTCTCTACTAGCGAGGCGGCGGCAATGCGCTCCACCTTGGGCTTGAGCCACTCCCAAGCGTCCTTGGCTAACGGCTCCGCCCAATGCGCGGTGGCAGCGACCGGGCCAGTGCCACCCTCGTCGTCATCCCCGACGACCGCATCGGCGGCTGCCCGCTTCACGAAATGCTCGGCGACACCCTTGGCCGCAGAGGCCGCAATGTTACCTGCCTGCTTGGCGGCGTGATGCTTTACCGCGTCCTCGACGGCGTTTTTAGCTAGGTCGGCGCCGATGGCGACCGCCGCCACCTCAGCCGCCCGCTTTCCAAATTTCCCAAAGTTATGCCCGCCACTGCTGGTCTCCGCGAGCTCGATGGGTTCGATATCTACCAAAAGGCCGTCGTTTTCCGGCTCATGTATACGCGACATAGGCACTATGTTGCCACCTGCTAGGATTATCTGCCCGTTCACGCTAGGGTTAAGTTGAAAATATTTTTTCAGCGCCGTAAGGAGATTGAGTCAAATGGTGGCAACTTTACACACAAACTATGGGGATATTCGGCTAAACCTGTTCCCCAACGAGGCGCCCAAAACTGTGCGCAACTTCACTGATTTGGCCACGGGCGCTAAGGAATGGACCGACCCGCGCACGGGCGCCAAAACCACTGCGCCTTTGTATGACGGCGTGCCGTTCCACCGCGTGATTTCCGGCTTCATGATTCAGGGCGGGGACCCGCTGGGCACTGGCACGGGCGGCCCCGGTTATCAGTTCGACGACGAGGTGGGTTCGGGGTTGGCTTTTGACCGCCCGTACCTGTTGGCTATGGCGAACGCCGGCAAGCGGCGCAACCCGATCACGGGGGCGGCTGAGGGCACCAACGGTTCGCAGTTCTTTATTACGACGACGAAAACCCCGCACCTCAACGGCAAGCACACCATTTTTGGGGAGGTGGCCGACGAAGAGTCCAAGCGGGTGGTTGACCAGATTGAGGCAGTGCCCACCGGGGCTGGGGATAGGCCACGGCAGCCCGTGACCATTAACTCGGTGACCGTTGAGCCTTAGTCACGGGGCGGGGGTTCAGCCTGGCGTTGCGGACGCGCCGGTGTGCTACCGGCACCCGGAGAGGGTCACTTATGTCCGGTGTCAGCGCTGTGACCGGCACATCTGTCCCGAAGACATGCGCCCCGCCGCAGTGGGAGTGCAGTGCGAGGGCTGTGTTTCGGGTGCCCAAAAAGCCATGCCCGAGCGGCGCTCCATGTTCGGGGGACGGATTCCGGCCAAACTCTACGTCACCTACGGCATCATCGGGCTGTGTGTGGCGAGTTTCGCGCTGCAGTGGATTACGCAGGGCAGGTGGACGCAAATGTTCGCGTTCTCGCCTTTCATCGGGGCCACCCAGCCTTGGCGTTTCCTCACGGCCGCGTTCTTGCACTCGACCGGGTTTATCGGGCATATTCTGTTCAACATGATGGCCTTTTACCAGTGCGGGCAGATTTTGGAGCGCGCGCTGGGCCATGCCCGATTCGCCACCCTGTGCCTACTGACGGCGCTCGGCGGCTCGGTGGGTTTCCTGCTGCTGGCTCAAGGGCCGCTGGTGCAGGGCGGCGGCTGGTACACGCCCGTGGTCGGGGCGTCGGGGATCGTGTTCGGGCTGTTCGGGGCGCTGATTCCAGTGTTGAAGCGGGCCGGGTCGTCGGTGCGGAGTATTTTGGGGCTGATCGCGATCAACGCCGTGCTGGGGTTTGTGGTGCCGGGCATCGCCTGGCAGGCGCACCTCGGCGGCTTCGCGGTGGGGCTGGCGATGGGTTACGCCTACGCGCACGCGCCGTCGCTTTTGGGCCGAATGTTCGGTGGTCGCCGCGCTGGCGGCGTAGGTGCTGGCGCTCGCGGACTCCGAAGCGGCTCAGGTATTGGTGTTAGTGGGCCTGGAAGTGCCGGTGGACCTTATACTCCTGGCGTTGTTGCTGGTGCGGGTGGTTCTTATGTTTCCGGGCCCGTTGGCGGGCCCTATGCTGCTGGCGCGCTCGGGCCTGGAAGTCCTAGTGGGTCATCTGGAGTTGTTGGGCCTTATACTGCTAGCGGTGCTGGTGGTGATGCGGCTAGCGCTCTGCCGCTGGAAGAATCGGGCATGATTGCGGGCCAAGCTTCCGCGCAGGTTGTCACGGTGGGTTCGACTGCAACCCAGACGCCAATTAAGGCCGCCGTCAGCCGAAACACCGCGCTCAGCAAGGCGGTCGCTTGGGGTCTGCCCATCGCTGTGCTGGCGCTGCTGACCCTGGCTGCCTTCCTGCGCTACGACACCTCGGGCTGGTTAGCCCTAATCCGCAGCGCCTAATTGCGCGGTTGATCATCAACCACAGGTGGGGCGCACTTGCGCGGTTGCACCGCGCATCTTTACACTCGGGTTGGGCGGGTACAGTGGCCTAAAAACGCACAACGAGCTATGACATTTGGGTGTGCTTGGCGGCACTCCCGAACCGGACGGCGATTTAGCGCCAGCGGGTGGTCATGCCGAAACCGGCGATGATCAGCGCGAACCCGATGGCCAGATTCCAGTTGCCGATGGTGGGGATGGGCAGGCGCAGGCCGCCAGCGGTGATGTAAAACGTCACGATCCAGAGCAAACCGAGCAGCATCAGGCCGAGCATCACGGGCAGGAACCACGGCGGATTGGGGCGGTTGTCGGCCACAACTACCGGCGCGGCGGCGGTGCGATTGCGCTTGGGGGTGTTCTTTTTCCGAACCTTTGATACTGGCACGCCTCGGCTCCATCAAACTAATCGGCGGGTTGCGCCGGGACAGCATATTTATCGGTAGCATAGTGTTTGGACAGCTCTGCTAGGGAAATCCTAGCGGTTTTCGGACTTGTTCGCGGGAATCTGGCTCAGTTGCGCTTGGTTTCGGTGCGCGTTGCGTTTGGTTTGCATCTGGTTTGTGCTTGATTTGTGTTCGGTTTGCGTCTGATTTTGGGAAAGGGGGTGCCTGGGTGGCTGGGCCGAGATTCAGAAACCTACCGGGGAGTTCGCTCAAGGGCATCACCGTGGGCCTCGTGGCGGCGTTTGTGGGCGTGGTTTTTGCCGCGAACGCCCAACTCGCGCGCATTGGCCTGGGCAACTCCACCGGCGCCGAATACACGGCGGCTGCCCTGCGGCGCCCCCAAAATCTCGCCGAAATGGTGGTGGCCGGGATTTACCGCAACGACTTCCTGACCGCGCAGGTGGACGAACTGACCGCCAAAATCGCCGTCATATCCGAGGCCGACACCGCGCCGGGGATTTCCGAGAACCGCGACCTGGCGCTGGCCGAGGCCGAGGGCATGGCCATCGGCTCGATCCCAGTGTCCGGGCCGGGGCTGACCGTGATCCTAGACGACGCCCCCGTGGCCGCGCAGGACATCGCCGGGGTCACGCACGACGACCTGGTGATACACCAGCAAGACCTGCAACATGTGATCGCGGCGCTGTGGGCGGGCGGCGCCGAGGCGATGACCCTCATGGGCGAGCGGGTGACCATGACCTCCGCGTTCCGGTGCACGGGCAATGTGCTGCTGCTGCACGGGCGGGTGTTCAGTCCGCCCTACGTGGTTTCGGCCATCGGGAATCCTTCGCGTTTGCAGGCTGCCGTTGAGGCGTCGCCCGGGGTGCAGGTATTCCTTGACTACGTGGCCTGGCTAGGGTTGGGGTTCTCTATCGCTCATGAGGCGAACCTGGAAATGCCCGCCTATGTGGGGCCAGGGTTGACTTTTGCGCAGTTGCCTGCGGATGTGAACCCGTTTCGGTAGGTTTGTGTCATGTTTGTAGCCGGGCCACCACATATCGGATGGAACGCGGGGAGGCGGTAGCGGTATCCACGGTGATAGCCGCCCTATCAGAGTGCGGGTACACCCTCAGTGTTGCCCCCAAAGGATCCGTAATCGCCGGTGGCCGCGATGCCTAAAAAACCGGAGTTCGCCGTATGGATTCATGGCCGCCATGTGGCGAACGTGAAAAAAGCGTTGCAGTCGGGCGAAGCGCAGGGAACGCCAGATTGGGCTTGCTGTTTTGACTTGTCGTGGCTGGCGGTGGTAGCTTGACGTTCAAGCCCATCGAAACGTTTCGATTTCTGTGTTACGCCGCTATCGAAACGATGCGACCCGTAATCTCTGAAAGTTTTTCGTTGAATCTCGCTGCTGTCCTCGACCGCCCCGCTACTGCGTCCTTGAAACCGTCGCGCGATGCCGGCAACTTGCCGCAGAGTGTGAGTGTGCCCTTGGCGACCGTTGAGGCGCCGGGTGGGTGGGTTCGACGGGCTCAACCACCAGGGGCGCGGGAAGAAACGGTTCAACCGGGGTGGTTTCGACAGGCTCAACCACCGGGCGCGCGGGATAACGCGCGTCAACCACCGGGCGGGTGGTTTCGACACGCTCAACCACCAGTAGATGCGAGCAAGGACAGCGAGGCGCAGATGATGGCCCGGATGCGGGTCAGCCTCCTAATGCTGTTCGGGCTGTTTGGCGTTTTCGTCACCGCCTGGGGCAGCCGGGCGCCATCGGTGCGGGAGGCGCTGGGTTTGACCGTGGGCCAACTAGGCCAGTTGATTGTGGTGGGTGCTGTCGGCTCGCTCATCTCGGTCATGATGTCGGGCATGATGGTGCCACGCCTCGGTTCTCGGCGCAGTTTCGCGCTGGGCGCAGCGGGGAGTTTCGTCGGCATAACCGTGGTGGGCCTATCGTTGTTTTTGCGGCAACCGGCGGTTTTCGCGGTCGGGGTTCTGATAAATGGGCTAGCCAACCCGTACACCAACGTCACCTCGAACCTGGAGGGCGCGCGGATTGAGAAAATGATGGGCAGGCCGCTGCTACCGCAGTTGCACGCCGCCTTCCCCATCGGCGCTGCCCTCGGCTCGGCGCTGGGCGCGCTTTCGGCGCGGCTGGAGGTTCACCCGGGCTGGTACATAATCGGGCTGGCGTTTGTCATCACCGCGCTGCGGGCCGTTTTGATCAGGCCCGCCACCGCCTTGGGCACCCCCGCCGGGTCGCACAACCCTGCAAACACGGCATCTGCGGGTGCCGAAAATGTTTCACGTGAAACATTGTCGCCTAAACGCAAATCGGCGTGGACGGAACCGCGCACCTTGCTGCTTGGGGTGCTGCTGATGGCCGCCACCATGTCGGAGGGCTCGGCGGGAAACTGGTTGAACCTTGCGGTGGTGGATTCCTTTGCCACCCCCGAGGAGTTCGGCGCGCTCGCTTATGCCACTTTCGTAATCTCGATGTTGTCCGTGCGCCTGTTGGGTGCGAAATTGCTGCAAAAGCACGGTCGCCTGAAAGTTCTGTACTGCTCGGGCACCACCGCGCTCGTGGGCCTGCTGTTGTTCACCACAGCCCCGGTGTTGCCGTTGGCCTGGGCCGGGATCGTATTCTGGGGTGCCGGGGCCGCGATGGCTTGGCCAACCGTGATGAGCGCGGCTGCTGACGAGGGGGATCGGGCGCCGCAGCGAGTTTCCGTGGCGAGTTCGTTTAGCTCGGTTTCCATGCTCGCAGTGCCGCCCGTGCTCGGTATGCTGGGCGACGCTTGGGGTATTCGTAATGCGTTAATGCTGATCACCATCGCGATGGTGGCGAGCCTTTTGGCCACCCGTGCCGCCCGTCCGCTTCCTGCGGGCCGGTCGCTTCCCGCCGCCGGAGCGCTCCCCGTTGGCGGCGCGATGGATGAGGTGGCGACCGACTCCCGCGCGCAGCACCAAGCCGTGTCCGACCTATCCGCACTGCAGCATCCGGTGTCTGACCTCCCCAATCCGCAACAGGCCGGGTCTGAACTACCTGAGCCGCAGAGTGTAACTGAGAACCCCGCCCTTGCACACGCTGGTAAAGCAACGGCCAACGCAATAATGGCCCCCGACCCCGAACTAATAACCGCCGCCTAGCATTTCGGTAAACCGGCCTCAAGACGTGATAATATGATGGGTATGAGTTTGGTTGCGGATGATGTTCGAAGGGGTTTGTACCAGTTGCCGATCAATGAACGTCTGGCATTGGCTAACGAGGTAATAACCGAGTTCGAGGCGCAGCGTGAGTTCGAAAAAGAATGGTCGGGCGAGGTGCGAACCCGAATTGACGATATTCTGGACGGCGGGGTAAAGCTGATTCCTGGTGACGTGGTATTCGCTGAAGCCCGTGAGCGTATCGCAGCAAAGTGGTCGTAATAGGCGAGGCAGAGAGCCACTTTCTAGCCGAATTTCATCCCGAAGCGCGCCATGAATTCGATACCGAACTTGATCGGCGCATGGATTTCAGTGAAACCGCAGCGCTAAGATACCTCGCTGCGGTTACTCGCGCGATACAGGACATTATTTTCTGGCCCGAAGCTTATCCAGTTTGGGAGGATGCGTTAACCTGGCCCGAATGGGTAGGGAAACCCATTCCTCGATCGCACGCGGTTCGCGGGTTTGGCTATCGGGTGGTTTTTATTGTGGTTGCTGACAAGCCGATAGTGGTTGCGGTCGCAGCCACCAAACGAAAAACTGGGTATTGGCGCGAACGCGGCTTTGATTACGAGGCTAGGTAGTTGCTAATTTGGGTCGGCGTGTTACGGCTGGCCAACACGTTAAGCCCGCGTGTTGCTGAGCGGTATGGCCTTTCAGCGGCACTAACCTGCGCCGCTCGGGCACAGAATCGGGCCCGAGCCAGTCACCGTGGTTAACGGTCTTGCCCGGCAGTAACAATTCAAGTAGGATAATTCGGTGGCTCCCTCAACCAAAGACAAGCGCTTGGTGTCGATACCGCCGGAGGTAGCGCAGGCTGTGGACGAGAGGGTAGGCTCGCGCGGGTTCTCCGCATATGTGTCAGAAGCGACGGCGCAACGGCTGCGCCGCGATGCGGCTGCGGAACTGCTGGCTGCGGTAGAGGCCATCCACGGCCCGACCGACCCAGCCGACGTTTCTCGGCTCAAGAGTGTCTTTGGATGAAACCCGCACCGCCGCAGTCCATTTTGCTGGATGCGCAAGCGCTCACGCTTTTTGCCACCAAGACGCCGCAATACGGAAATGGCTGGCTTATTCGATTGAGAATGGCGCGACCGTCTATGTTTCCTCGCTGACCCTTGCTGAGGTTGTTACTGGTGGCTCCCGCGATGTGAACCTGAATCGGGTGCTTAAGGCGATGGTCACGGTGCAAGTTTCGGACGGAATCGCCCGGAGTGCGGGGGTTTTACGAGTGGCTGCTCGCGACTCTCGCCGTAAAGCGCGCGATTTGACTGTGGATGCAATCGTGGCGGCTACCGCGCTCATTTTACCCAAGCCAGTAATCGTTCTCACCGGCGATCCGCATGACATCAGATTGCTTTTGGGCGATAGCGAGATTGCGGTTTCCAGCGTCTAGCCCGACTATTGTGCCGGAACGGCCGCTTTAGTTCATTATGGAAACCGTAGGCCGGTGTGAGACGAACTCAGAGTACCGTCGCAATGCGTTTATCGTTTGGTTCCTCAGCATTATCTGTTTCCCATGGATTGATTATGCTTATATCAAGGTGGCGAAAGTCTTTTACGTTGCGAGTTGCCAGTGTGAGTCCATTGGCTGCGGCAATCGCAGCGATCTGTAAATCTTCAGTGCTGCTCGCTGGGCCGTACTTCTCTTGCTCTACCCGAAAATCAGCAAATAAGCTGGCCGCTTCCTCGGTGAAGTCAAGAATCTTAGGGCGTGCGGCCTCCAAGATCGCGTCAATTTCTTTCGCCAGTTCATGCCGACGCCGCCCCGCCGGAAGGTGCCGTACACCGTAGAGCATTTCAGCAGCAGAAACGCTGGGCATCCAGAGCTTTTTGGCGTGAGCCTGATACCAATCAGCAAACTTCGGATCCGGCTTATTAAGTAATGTCGCCGACCACACGTTTGTGTCTGCTAAATAACCCTTCATTCGAAAGGACTCTTTCTGGGAGCGCGCCGTTTTGGCAATTCAAGTTCGATACCTAAGCCCTCAGCCCGGAGCCGCTCACCTAACTGCCAAAAAGCTTCCCCCAGCGAGACTGGCTCCGTAACAGGTAGCGATTGTGGCGGTAGTGACCGCAGCAGAATGAGACGCGCTTCCTCCGGCAAAGCCCGCCCATGACGGCTGGCTTGCATTTGCAAACGCTGGGTGAGATCGTCTGACAGTCCGGTGACCAATAGCTGTGACATTTGTTCCTCTATAGTGATTCCCGAAAAATCCACTCTAGGCGTGAGCGGTTTATAGGGTTTTTGCTGTGTATAACGTACCACAAATCCCTTGACCATGGGGCGGTGATAACCGATGGCATCGAAGCAGAGAACCAGGCACGCTTACGGCTTCAGAAATTGCTGTTGCCTGGGCAGAAGAAAACGCATTGGAAAGACGAATCTGATAAACGGCGAGACGAAATCATTGGGGCGTTGGGTGAGTGCGGACTACTAGAGGGAATGCCGACCCGCTTCTTTGGGCAGCGGATGCCGTTTGCGGCGCCGTAGTTTCTGCTCGAACTGGCAACCTTCGATGGTGGCGCAAGATTGAAAGAACCGTGCGCAGCGAATCTTTTGGTTGGCCGCGATAAATGCGCAAACCCCGAGTCCTGTCGTCCGGCAGCATTCTCGGGGTTCACTTCCATCGGCCTCG
>JAITCS010000107.1 GCA_031282935.1 Cellulomonadaceae bacterium | reverse complement strand
CAGTAATAGTGCCAACCGTAGAGCGCGGGTTTCGGTTTGTGGATTTCTGGTCAATCGAAACCGCCGGGCTTAAGCCTTCAATGAAATCTACATCGGGCTTGTCCATTTGCCCCAAGAATTGCCGAGCGTAAGCGCTCAACGATTCGACGTAACGACGCTGCCCCTCGGCAAAAATCGTGTCGAAAGCCAAAGAACTCTTTCCGGAACCCGATAGTCCCGTAAATACAATAAGCTTATCGCGCGGCAATTCTACCGTAACGTTTTTAAGGTTATGCTCACGAGCGCCCGACACAACAAGGGTATTACTCACAACCTGCCACCATAGCACAAGTTTAGTCGAACCGTTGTACGCCTGTCCGCTAAAGTCTGCCTGAGCAGACCGCCCTGCTGTGCCCGTGTTCTGCCTACGGAGAAACCGCTGCCAGCCGAGGCCAGCAAAGGTCAAGCGGTGGCCGCCGCCATCTGCCGCAGTTCCTTCTTGAGGCCAGCGATTTCGTCGCGCAAGCGAGCGGCGAGCTCGAACTGCAGGTCACCGGCAGCCGCGTGCATCTGATCGTTCAGTTCGCCAATCAGCTTGAGCAGTTCGTCTTGAGCGAGGCCAGCCAGCCGGTTGCCACCCCCCACGCCTTCCTTAATGAATTCGGCATCGGATTTTGACTTGGCGCGTCCAGGCAAATGGCCCGGAGTGCCGTCCTTGGCCTTGCGATACCCCCCGGCCAACAAATCCTGGGTGTCAATGTCCTCGCGCGCCAGCATGTCCGTCACGTCTGCGATCTTTTTTCGTAACGGTTGCGGGTCTATATTGTGCTCTTTGTTGTAGGCGATTTGTTTATCCCGACGCCGGTTTGTTTCGTCCAGGGCCAACTGCATCGCTTTAGTCATTTTGTCGGCGTACATGTGAACTTCCCCGCTGACGTTGCGGGCGGCCCTGCCGATGGTCTGGATAAGGGAACGGCCCGAACGCAAAAAGCCCTCTTTATCGGCGTCCAAAATAGCCACTAAAGAAACTTCCGGCAAATCCAAACCCTCGCGCAGCAAGTTGATGCCCACTAACACATCGAATTGGCCTAACCGCAATTCGCGCAATAACTCCACGCGCCGCAAAGTGTCCACATCGGAGTGCAGATATTGGACTCGTACCCCTTTATCGAGCAGGTAATCTGTCAAATCCTCGGCCATCTTTTTGGTGAGAGTGGTGACCAAAACCCGTTCGTCACGATCTACCCTATCCCTGATCTCACCCAGCAAATCATCTATTTGCCCCGTGGTGGGCTTCACTTTCACCATTGGGTCAACTAAGCCGGTTGGCCGGATAACCTGCTCGACTGCCCCGTCGGATAATGCCATTTCATAATCGCCTGGGGTGGCACTCAGATAAACGGTTTGCCCAATCCGTTCAGTGAACTCCTCCCATTTGAGCGGGCGATTATCCATTGCCGAGGGCAGCCTGAAACCGTGCTCCACCAAGGATCGCTTGCGGGACATATCGCCCTCAAACATGGCCCCGATTTGCGGCACGGTCACGTGGGATTCGTCAATCACCAATAGGAAATCGTCAGGGAAATAGTCAAGTAAAGTGTGCGGCGGGCTGCCTGGTTCGCGCCCGTCAATGTGCATGGAATAGTTCTCGATGCCAGCACAACTGCCGATAGTGCGCATCATTTCGATATCGTAGGTGGTGCGCATTTGCAGGCGTTGCGCTTCTAGCAGTTTGTTTTGCTTATTCAACTGAGCTAGGCGCTGTTCTAGTTCATCCTCAATGCCGCGTATCGCCCTTTCCATTCGCTCTGGGCCTGCCACGTAGTGGGTTGCAGGGAACAAGAACACTGATTGTTCTTTACGAATCACTTCCCCAGTTAGTGGGTGCAGGGTTGAGATAGCCTCAATTTCGTCCCCAAAGAACTCTATCCTGATCGCCAATTCCTCATAAACCGGAATAATCTCAACGGTGTCGCCCTTAACCCGGAAAGTGCCGCGCGTGAAAGCCATATCGTTGCGGGTGTATTGCATCTGAACAAAGCGGCGCAGCAGTTGATCCCGATTTACTTCATCCCCCACATCAAGGCGCACCATTCGCTCCACATATTCTTGCGGGGTGCCCAAACCGTAAATGCACGAAACCGAGGCTACCACCACCACGTCACGGCGCGTCAACAAAGAAGAAGTGGCCGAATGTCGAAGCCGCTCAACTTCATCATTTATTGAGGAATCTTTCTCAATGTAGGTGTCCGTCTGAGCAATATATGCTTCGGGCTGATAATAGTCGTAATACGAAACAAAGTATTCCACCGCGTTGTTCGGTAACAATTCCCGAAACTCGGTGGCCAACTGCGCGGCGAGGGTTTTGTTCGGCGCCATCACTAAAGTGGGGCGTTGCACTTCTTCGATAAGCCACGCGGTGGTGGCCGACTTTCCAGTACCAGTTGCGCCTAGCAATACCGTGTCTTTATCGCCATTTCGTAACCGGCGCGCTAATTCGGCAATCGCCTGGGGTTGATCGCCCGCCGGACGGAACTCACTAATAACCTCAAAAGGCGCATTAGTGCGCGGCAATTCGGTGCTGGTTGTCATAAGTGATTACTGGTTTCGCGCCGAACCCGTGGTGCCACCCTCATGGCCGATAACGCAGAAAGCCGTCACCTCGTACTGATTCAATATCCCCAAGGCGGCAGCCGCAGAATCCACTTGATTAAAGGCGTCCAAA
>JAITCS010000104.1 GCA_031282935.1 Cellulomonadaceae bacterium | reverse complement strand
GGGAGGCCGTAAAGGCGACCTTGGCCACTATTGCGGCTGCGGCGGCACACGCCCCTGAACACCACCATGACCACGATGCACACGTCATGCACGTTTCGCACGTTTCGCATGATTTAGATGAAGCGCCTATTATCAGTGACCGTTTTGAATGGCAGTTTTCTGAAAGCGCATAACTAACTTTACTTGGAGCGAATTGGTATAATGATTGAACAAAACCACCTGTTTACTTCGGAGTCTGTCACTGAAGGCCACCCGGATAAAGTCTGCGACCAGATTTCGGACGCTATCTTGGACGAGTTACTCGCTCAAGATAAAAAAGCTCGCGTAGCGGTTGAAACTTTGGCGGCCACTGGTTTTGTCTTGGTTGCTGGCGAAGTCACCACGGACAGTTATGTAGAAATACCCCATATTGTGCGGGAAGTTGTTTCTGATATCGGATATAATTCCTCCGAGATCGGTTTTGACGCGAGTTCGTGCGGGGTAACTGTTGCTATCGGTTCCCAATCCCCCGATATTGCGATGGGGGTTGGGCGTTCCACTGAAGTGCGCAGCGATGTCACAGATTCTGATCCCTACGATGGGCAGGGCGCTGGGGATCAGGGTCTGATATTCGGATATGCTTGTGACGACACTCCAGAACTTATGCCGTTACCGATTCATTTGGCGCACCGCCTCTCTGAACGCTTGACTTATGCCCGTAAGGAATTACTTATTCCTGGTTTGCGCCCCGATGGGAAAACCCAAGTCACTGTTGCATACGAGGGCGGGAAGCCAGTCGCGGTAGAAACGATTGTAGTTTCAGCCCAACATGATCCCGATAAGGAACAAGACTGGTTACATAACCAAATCGCACAACATGTGGTTGCTCCGGTATTGGCCGAAAATAATATTGAAACAACCGCTGCTTATTCCCTATTGGTGAATCCGACTGGACGGTTTGTGGTAGGTGGCCCAAAGGGTGATACCGGCCTCACTGGACGCAAGATCATTGTGGATTCCTACGGTGGCATGGCCCGCCACGGCGGGGGAGCGTATTCCGGTAAAGACCCCTCAAAGGTTGACCGTTCGGCCGCTTATGCCTTGCGTTGGGTTGCCAAGAATGTGGTAGCAGCCGGGTTAGCGCAAAAATGCGAGATACAAATATCTTACGCTATTGGCCGCGCCCATCCCATTAGTCTTTCGGTGGAGTGTTTCGGAACTGAGAACGTGCCTGTTGCCACAATACAGGCAGCCATTAATTCCGTTTTTGATCTCAGACCGGCTGCGATTATTGACGCGCTAGACTTGTTGAAGCCCATCTATCGGAGCACCTCAAATTATGGCCACTTTGGCAGGGAGTTGCCGCAGTTCACTTGGGAGCAAACTAACCGAACCCAGGAATTGCAAAACGCTGTGTGACAAATGCTTAACGGTTTTGAATCACTAGACTCCTTAGTGCCTTTAGCGCCGTTAGTGCCGTTGGTGGCGGCGAAACCCGCTCGCAAAAAACGCCCAAAACTGTTACAACCTGCCCCAGAAAATCCGATTGCCCGGGTCGTACTCACTGATTTACCAACCGCAATTCTTGACCGAGAGTTCGATTTTCTGGTTCCCGCTAACTTGGCCGATACAGCGCAGCCTGGGGTGCGAGTGCGCTTGAAGTTCCAAGGTAAAACTACGTTGGGCTTCATTGTCGCCCGGCTAAATAGCACTGACCATAGCGGCGAATTGGCCTACCTCACTGCCGTAGTTTCTCCGCAGAAGGTTTTGCCAACACAAGCCTACAATCTAGTGAAATCGGTAGCGGAATATTATGCTGGCACCACGGCTGACGTATTAAGATTCGCCGTTCCGCCTCGGCACGGGCAAGGCGAAGCGAAGTATAATTGCACCGAACTTAATGCCGATGATTCTGTCATCCATAATAATGAAGGTGACGCGACGCCCCTAGCAGACAGCCCGACGAATTGGGATCGCCTTTGGAATAACTACCAAGGTGGTGCTGAGTTTCTCGCTAATATCGGCGAAACCAGCGGAAATCGAATAGCAAAATACATCTGGACCTCATTGCCTGGCCTTGCTCCGTCACTTAGCCCGCAAGAAATCCCTAGCATACCCTTGTGGGCAGCCGAAATCGCAATCGCAACAAAAAAGGTAATATCTGCAAATCGGCAGGTGCTGATTGTCGCTCCCGATAAGCGTGATGTGGATAGAATAGTAATGGCTTTGGCGCAAAATGGAGTGCCAGAATCCGATATCGCACGGTATGTTACCGAAGGTGGTCCGGCTGCCAGATATGAAAGTTTCTTGCGGGCCGCAAATGGCCTCGCTAAAGTGATAATCGGAACTAGGTCAACCGCATTTGTGCCTTTAGCCAATCCTGGCTTGCTGATTTTGTGGGGCGATGGCGAAGAAACTCTTATCGAACCGCAGACGCCCTATTACAATGCCCGGGAAGTGTTGCGTCTGCGCGCCGAACAGCAAAAAACCACGCTGTTACTGGGTGGAATCGGGCGCACAGTTGCGGTGCAGGCCTGGTTGGAAACAACGCCGCTTACTCCTGATCCGCTACCAGTTATCGAGCTTGCGCCGACTCGGCAAAAGCTGCGCGGCCGAGCGCCTTTGGTTCGCCTGTTGAATCAGGCCACCCTCGCGAGCGAAAGGCTGCCCGGTCGCATTCCGAGCGCCGCCTGGCGGGCCATCCACGATGGTCTAGTGCGCGGGCCGGTGCTGGTGCAAGTGCCGAGGACAGGTTATCTGCCAATGATTGCGTGTGCAAAGTGCCGTGAGCAGGCAAATTGCCATCGTTGTTCGGGCGCACTAAAGCTCACCGCAGGCGGTGCTCAGCCTTACTGTACAACCTGCCAGCAGGAAATCAAGGGATGGCGCTGCCCAAGTTGCCAATCCGTCGAAATCAGAGCGGTCAGAACTGGCGCCGCTCGCACTGCCGAAGAATTGGGGCGGGCCTTCCCGAAAGTTCGCGTAATAGTCTCAACAAAAGACGCTGCCGGGGGAGTGCGCAGCGGCGTTTCTGCCCAGCCAGCGCTCGTTATTGCGACCCCCGGAGCGGAACCCGTGGCGGCGGGCGGGTACGCGGCAGCGGTTTTGCTGGACGCTGCGAGCGGCGCGGGGCTGCAAGATTCCGAGGGGGACGCGCTGACGCGGTGGTTGTCGGCAGCGCATTTGGTGATTCCGGCCCGATCTGGCGGGTTAGCGCTTTTGGTTGGGGAGGCGGCGCCAGGTGCGGCGGCTGCGTTTGTGCGTTTCGATCCGGTTTTGTTCGCTTCCCGGCAGTTGCCGGAACGCGCTGAGATTGGATTGCCGCCGATAACTCGGGCTGCAGAATTATCCGGTGATATGAATGCCGTAACGGACGTTGTGGCAACTGTGGTCGCAAATACGCCGGGCGCCCAAGATTTCGGCCCGTATCCGCTGGTCGCGCCGGACGACGAGGGGGCGTTATTCCCCGAGAACCAAGTGCGCGCGCTGGTGCGAGCCCCGGCAGATTTGGGCGTGGCGTTGGCACGGGAACTGAAGGCCGTGATTGTGGTTCGGGCGGCGAAACGGGAACCAGGGCAAGTTAGGGTTAGGCTTGACCCTCGCCTG
>JAITCS010000061.1 GCA_031282935.1 Cellulomonadaceae bacterium | reverse complement strand
GCAGTCGCCGCGACTATTCTGAGGACGTCGCAGGGACTGTTGATGATGAGGTTCGCAAACTCATCGAAGAAGGCCATGATGAAGCCTGGGAAGTAATCACCGAATATCGTGACGTGCTCGATGAATTAGTGTTGCGCTTGCTCGATAAAGAAACCCTAAATCAGCAAGAATTGGCTGAGGTGTTTGCCACGGTCAAAAAGCGTCCGCCGCGAAATGTGTGGCTTTCCTCCGACCAACGCCATGTTTCCGACCGAGGTCCCGTGCTAACCCCCTCGGAACGAAAGATGGAGGAGGAGGCGCTCCGCGAGGTAGAGGCCCCCGCCCTCACCCAAGTTGAAGCCGCTAATCGGGCTGCCGAAGTGGCGGCTGCTGCCGGGGTGGAAGGCGAGGAAGCCATCGGGGTCGTGCCCGATAACGATCCGCGCGACGCCGCCGGGGTGCCCATCACCCCAGCAGGTTTCGATACCGGGTTTGACGGAGTCTATGGCGGGGGCGACGGCACTCTGGTGCCACGCGGCACCACCGAGGTTATCTACCCTGTGGGCGATGAACCGAAAGCGGAGCCGGAGTTTCCTGACGGGGCCGGATACCCTTACGACTTGATACCGCCCACGAGCAGTTCTGGTCAGGGCGGGCCTGCCCGTAACCCTTACGCGCCACCGCCGGAGCGCTGATGTACGACGAGGCTGGCGTTGCAAAGGCGATACGCGACCTGCTAATCGCGGTCGGGGAAGACCCTGACCGCGATGGGCTGGCGGCGACACCTGCGCGGGTAGCGGCAGCCTATCGGGAGATACTTGCAGGAATTGACACCACACCCGATGATTTAGTTTTCACGGATTTCGCTTTAGGGCACCGTGAGATGGTCTTGGTTAAAGATATCGAATTGTATTCGATATGTGAACACCATTTGTTGCCTTTTCATGGGCTAGCTCACGTCGGATATATTCCAGGGGATAATGGGCGCGTGACTGGTTTATCAAAACTTGCGCGGTTAGTGGAATTGTATTCGCGCCGCCCGCAAGTGCAAGAGAGATTAACCACAGAAATTGCAGACGCTTTAGTCGAAAAGCTTAATCCTGCTGGGGTGATTGTAGTGCTCGATTGCGAGCATTTGTGCATGTCCATGCGTGGGGTGCGAAAGCCTGGGTCGCGCACTGTAACCAGTGCCGTGCGCGGGCAAATGCTCAGCCCGGCCACTCGCGCCGAAGCGATAGCCCTAATCCGCGAGGGCCACTGATGACCGCCGCCGCCAATAGGTTATATTGTAAGCAGTCGCCGCCGTGCGCCGAAACTCAAACGCTGATCATGGGGATAGTCAACGTTACTGCCGACTCTTTTTCGGACGGCGGCAGGTATCTCGACCCCGAGGCAGCCATTGCGCACGGGCTGTTGTTGGCCAGCGAAGGCGGTGACATCATTGACGTGGGCGGCGAATCCACGCGACCCGGTGCGGAGCGAGTAACCGAGCAGGCTGAGCTAGAGCGCGTAATACCGGTGGTGAGGGGTTTGGCGGCAGCGGGGGTAACTGTTTCTGCGGACACCATGCGGGCCGAGGTGGCGAGCCAGGCGATTGCGGCAGGCGCCACAATCATCAACGATGTTTCAAGTGGGTTGGCCGATGCTCGCATGGCGGGAGTGATCGCTGCTGCGCCCCAGGTGAAATATGTCGCAGGCCATTGGCGCGGTATGCCAGCCGAGATGGACAAACTGGCCGTATACCATAGTGTGGTTGGCGAGGTGGCTGGCGAGCTTGCCGAGCGTCAGGCTGCACTATTCGCGGCAGGAGTGGCGCCAGAGCAGCTCATTCTTGACCCTAATTTGGGCTTTGCGAAACTTGGGCACCAAAACTGGCAGGTGCTGGCAGGGTTGGCTGCGATTCAACGCCTTGGGCAGCCTGTGCTGATCGGCGCCTCGCGCAAGCGTTTCTTACGGCAGACCTTGACCGATTCGGTGGGGAGCGGGGTCGGTGCTTCTGCCGATTTGACGGAAAGCGCGGAGGCCGACCTTGATTTAGCGACAGCCGCTGTGACGGCTTTAGTCGCCGCTGCGGGCGCCTGGGCTGTACGAGTACACAACGTCAAAGCCAGCCGCATAGCCGCTGACGTGGCCTTTCGTTTTTGTCAGGGGTCTGAGGCACAATCATCTTGGGCGGCACTGCCAAGCCGCGCGGGCGGCGCCAATTTAGAGGGGGAATAAAGGAAATGACATCGCAACAAAGTTCGGGTTATTCGGGGCTAGTTTTTTCCGATGATGGTTTTCCCCTTGACAGAATTGTGCTGCGACGAATTAGCGCGCAGGGAAATCACGGGGTTTTGGCCTCCGAGAAAGACAGCTTCCAACCTTTCAACGCGGATGTCACCCTGTATCTGGACACCACAGCGGCGGCGACCTCTGATGATTTAGCCAAGACTGTGGATTATGGGGCGGTGGCGAAGGTCGTTCACGACATTCTGGCCGGGCCGCACGCTGATCTGATTGAAACCCTTGCCGAGCGGGTGGCCGCTGGGGTGCTGTCATTTAGCCAGGTGATTGCCACCGATGTTGTAATCCGTAAGCCTGAGGCGCCGCTTGAGGTGCCATTTGCCGACATTGAGGTTGCGATACACCGTGACCGGCGGCGGAAACCCGCTGTGTCGGCTGCGTCGTTGGGGAGCGTGCCGATTGCCGACACCCCCATTTCGGAAGGGTCGACAGTTGTCGTCGAACCATCTGTTTCGGACAGCCCGGCACCTTTGGAACCACCTGTTTCGGAGTCGGCGGAACCCGCGATCAACCTGCTCGATGCTGTGCCTGCGGAGCCAGTGACTGCGATCATTGCACTCGGATCAAACCTTGGTGATTCGAGGGCTACTCTTAAAAATGCCGTCGTCGCGCTCCACGCCGAGCCGGGGGTCGCGTTCGGGCCAACCGATGTGGGTCCGCTCGCGCGCACGGCCGCCGTGGGGGGACCCGCCGGGCAAGACGATTTCCTGAACTCAGTGTTGCGCGTCCACACCACGTTGTCGCCGCGCCAACTGCTGGCAGTGCTCCACCGGGTTGAGGCAGAGTTCGGCAGGGAACGCACGGGGGTGATCAACGGCCCGCGCACCCTCGATCTCGATATTATCACTTATGGCGATTTAGTGGTTGGGGCGCCAGACCTCGCGCTGCCGCACAAGCAGGCTGGGCACCGCGCTTTCGTGCTCCTACCCTGGGCGCAACTCGACCCTGCAGCGGTTTTGCCAGGGATAGGTGGGGGGCCGGTGGCGACACTGGCCGATGCGGCTCCTGACCGCGCGGGGATCCGCAACATGATGCTGAACTGGATTGGCGACGCGATACCGGCTATGTCGTCCCAGCCTGTGGCTACCGCTTTCACCAACGATCACCATTTCGGGCTTGCACCCGACCCGATGGCGGTTGCTGCCCCAGCCGACGTTGTGCCTGCGCCACTAGAGCATGCCAGTGCGGCGTTCGGCCACGCTTACGCGCCACTTGATCATGCGAGCGAACCTCTCGACCAATCGGGCGCGCTACTCGACCACGGCAACCTGCCACCAGTCACCGCTCTGAACAGCCCGCCACTTGCGGAGCTTCCCGAGTGGTCGCCACCCGTACATGCGGATGCTCCGCTGCCAACCTTTACCGGGATTATCGCTGGCGTCCCATCCAGCCGCACGGGTAGGCACTTTGCTGGTGCAGCCGATTTAATTCGCAAAGCGACCGGCAGGGAGGCGCAACCCAGCGCTCAAGACCGCCACGCCAGCGCCCCGGCGGCGCCCAGCGAGCCGATAGACCCGCCCTCAGTTCCAACCTTTACTGGAACGTTACGTGCTGAGTCCCCACTAGCAGCCCGCGCCGCCAGGTTCGCAGCGACCGACCAGCACGGCGCAGAGGGTTTCCAGAGTCATACGCCGCTCGACGAAACACTTGCCAGTTCCGGATACCCACCTCAAGTTCACGCAGCCTGGTCGAAGCCGGAACCAGAACCGGAGATCATCGAAAAATCTCAACAACTCGACCAGTTGAGCGCTCGCCCCAAGCCGCAACCCAACCCCACAGGCCTTCCGGCTTGGGATGACATCATCCACGGCTAGGAACTCCAATGCGTCGAACCTCGCTCGGGATGCTGGCTGTCGTCGCTGCGGCAGTCTTTCTGGTGGTGCTCGCAATAATGCAGACATTCCCCGAGGTTCGCGTCGGGCTGGGAAACACAAGTTGGGTGGAGTGGGTTGCTCTGTTCAGCCTATCCATAATGATTTTGCGGTTCGGCCTAGCCGTGCGCGCATACCTTAAAGGGGACAAGCCTGACCTCGACCCGATAAAGGCGGCGCGCACCTTGGCGCTCGCGAAAGCCGCCGAGTGGACGGGCGCAATTCTGTTTGGCCGCTATCTGGCCGCCACGATTGTCATCGCCCAGAACTGGGGCTACGGAATCCAACGCCTGCTCACCGTGGAATTAGGTATCGCAGCCTTGGCGGCCTTAACCCTGCTGGTGTGTGGCGTGATCGTCGAGCGATTTTGCGAGCTGCCACCTGCCGACATCGAAAAAGCCACTAAAGGAGGCGGCCCCGGCGGTCGGGTAGTTCGGCCCCAAATCCCGCAAGAAACCCCCGTTTAGAAAGGAAACCACCCTTACCCGCCACCTCACCTGGAATCTGCCGCCGACTTTACGCGCAATCATCGCCGGTGTTTGCTCTTGGCGGTTGTATTACGGTATCTTGGAGTTGCGCAACGCCGTCGTATCGGCTGCGTCGCGCATGGAGACGTGCCAGAGCGGCCGAATGGGCTTCACTGCTAATGAAGTGACGTGTAAAAGCGTCCCGGGGTTCAAATCCCCGCGTCTCCGCGCGAGGATTTGAGCTATTTTAAGATACGATGAGCTTGTGCAAGATAAAGCGGCATTGGTTCTTGAAGACGGCACGGTGCTCCACGGCAACGCGTACGGCGCGCTGGGCACCACGCTCGGGGAATTAGTTTTCAATACCGCAATGACTGGTTACCAGGAATCATTAACCGACCCGTCATACCACAGCCAAATCCTGATTTTCACCGCCCCACACATCGGCAACACCGGGGTCAATTATGAGGACCCAGAATCGAACAAAATCTGGGTGGCCGGGGTGGTGTTGCGCGATCCAGCGCGGCGCGTTTCGTCTTGGCGGGCCGAGAAGTCTCTCGAAACCGACCTGGAAGAGCAAAAAATCGTCGGTATTTCTGGTGTGGATACCAGATTCTTGGTGCGGCATTTGCGCGACAAAGGGGTAATGCGGGCCGGGATTTTCTCTGGCGCGGCGCTTGTGACGGAACAAGAAATGCTTAGTCAGGTTCGTGAGGCGCCGCTGATGGCCGGTTCTGAACTGGCGGGCCAAGTGACCACTGGGAAAACCTACACGGTGGAACCGAGTGGCGATTTTGCCGGGCTTGATCCTCTGGCCACGGTGGTGGCGATTGATTTAGGCATTAAGTCCATGACTCCCGAACGGTTGGCTGAGCGCGGGGTGCGCACTCACGTGGTGCCTAAAGATACCACTTTTGCGCAGATTATTGATTTATTGCCCGACGATGCGCCCGGTGGGGTTTTCTTTTCCAACGGCCCAGGCGACCCGGAAACTATGACGGGAACTGTGGCGCTGCTTAAGGATGTTTTGGACGCCAAGATCCCATTCTTCGGAATTTGTTTTGGGCATCAAATGTTTGGCCGCGCACTTGGGTTCGACACTTACAAATTGCCGTTTGGGCATCGCGGCGTGAATCAGCCGGTTATGGATAGAACCACAGATAAAGTTGAAATTACTGCCCACAATCATGGGTTCGCGGTTGCCGCTCCGTTGGAGGCCGCTACTGAACAAACGGCAGTGCTGGCGCCAAACAATCAGTATGGCCGGGTTATGGTATCTCATGTCGGCCTAAACGATAACGTGGTTGAGGGCTTGCAAGCGCTGGACATTCCCGCGTTCTCGGTGCAATATCATCCTGAAGCTGCGGCTGGCCCCCACGATTCCGCTTACCTATTTGACAGATTCCTGAACCTAATGCAAAACAATTCTTCCCACCCCACAATACCCAAAACATGAATAACCCCGGTTATGTTGAACTCGCCCAGGCAATAACCGAGCTTAAAACCGATGAGGTGCTCTGCACTCGCCTAATCGCCCGCACCGTGCAGAAACAAGATACGGCTAGAGGTCATCTAGTGCCCGCTGTGTCAAAGCGATAGGGCTGGCCTCACAGACTGGCTTAATCTGGCATATTCGAGGGCAGTTCTGCGCAGCGCGTAACGAGCGCCAAGCGGGACGGGCCGAAGAATGGCCCGCCACCAAGACAAATCTGCGTGGCCCGCCCAAAATACCGCTAAGATGTAATTGTGCCGCGCCGCGAAGACATTAAGTCCGTTTTGGTTATTGGTTCTGGCCCGATTGTGATTGGGCAGGCCTGCGAGTTCGACTATTCTGGCACCCAGGCGTGCCGGGTGCTCAAGCAGGAGGGCCTACGGGTTATCCTGGTCAATTCCAACCCCGCCACTATTATGACCGACCCAGAGTTTGCGGACGCAACTTACGTTGAGCCTATTACGGTGGATGTTTTAACGTCTATCATCAAAAAAGAGCGCCCCGATGCTTTGCTGCCAACCTTGGGCGGCCAAACGGCGCTAAACGCGGCCATCGGATTATACGAGGCCGGGGTTTTAGATAAATATAATGTCGAATTGATTGGCGCGAACATTCCGGCGATTCGGAAAGCAGAAAATCGTCAAGAATTTAAAGATGTGGTAGAAAAGTGTGGCGGCGAATCGGCACGCAGCCAGGTTGTGCATTCCGTTGATGCTGCGCTTGAGGTTGCGAAAGAACTCGGTTATCCGATGGTGGTTCGGCCCTCGTTCACAATGGGTGGGCTCGGTTCCGGGTTAGCGTATAACGAAGAGCAACTGCGCCGAATTGTGGGGCAGGGCATTGCCCATTCGCCGGTGCATGAGGTTTTGCTTGAAGAGTCCATTTTGGGTTGGAAAGAATACGAACTCGAACTAATGCGGGATCGTAAAGATAACGTGGTTATCGTTTGTTCTATCGAGAATGTGGACGCCGTGGGGGTACACACCGGGGATTCAATTACTGTGGCCCCGGCGCTGACATTAACTGACCGCGAATATCAGCGTATGCGTGATATTTCTATTGCGATTATCCGCGAGGTCGGGGTTGATACCGGCGGCTGTAACATTCAATTCGCGGTGGACCCGAAAACGGGTCGCATTATCGTTATCGAAATGAATCCGCGCGTGTCGCGTTCTTCGGCTTTAGCTTCGAAGGCGAGCGGTTATCCCATCGCCAAAATCGCGGCCAAAGTGGCTATCGGGTACACCCTGGATGAGATTCCTAACGACATTACTGCGGAAACTCCGGCCAGTTTCGAGCCGACCCTTGACTATGTGGTTGTGAAAGTGCCGCGTTTCGCTTTCGAGAAATTCACAGCCGCTGACCCCACCTTAACCACCACCATGAAATCAGTGGGGGAGGCGATGGCGTTAGGCCGCAACTTCACCGAGTCCCTTGGGAAAGCGTTGCGGTCCATTGACAAAACTGGCGTGCAATTCCATTGGGATGGCCCAGCGCCCACCGGGGCGGATTTATCTGACTTATTGCACAAGATAAAAACCCCTTATGAAACCCGTTTGGTTGATGTGCAGCAAGCGCTGCGGTTAAGCCCGGAAAATGGTGGCCCCACCATTGAACAAGTTTATCAAGCAACAATGATTGACCCGTGGTTCCTAGATCAAATCCAGCAAATAAATGAAGTCGCTGACGCGGTCAAAGTAGCCCCCAATCTGAATGCAGAAATCTTATTTGAGGCCAAACGCCACGGCCTTTCTGACCGCCAAATTGCGGCATTGCGGAATATGGGTGTTAATGGTGAGCAGTCCGTAAGGGCGGTAAGATATTCCCACGGGATTCGTCCAGTTTATAAGCGGGTGGATACTTGCGCTGCCGAGTTTGCGGCGAAAACCCCGTACTGCTATTCCTCTTACGATTTCGAGACTGAGGTTGCCCCCCGTGACAGGGAAGCGGTGATCATTTTGGGTTCTGGGCCAAACCGGATTGGGCAGGGTATCGAATTCGATTATTCTTGCGTGCACGCCACTTTGGCGCTCAAAGAGAAATATGACACTATCCTAATTAATTGTAACCCGGAAACTGTTTCCACTGATTACGATACTGCGGATCGTCTTTATTTTGAGCCGCTCACTTTTGAGGATGTTTATGAGGTTTATCAGGCCGAGCTAGCCGCTGGCCCGGTCAAGGGCGTGATTGTGCAATTAGGTGGTCAAACGCCTTTGTCTTTGGCCAAGCAGCTTGAAGAGGCAGGGGTGCCTATCCTAGGCACCTCCCCGGAGGCCATTGACCTTGCCGAGGATCGCGAGCTTTTTGGGCAGGTGCTCCAAGACGCCCACCTGCCGGCCCCGCCTTACGGTACCGCCCGCACCTTGAAGGAGGCCATCGCCGTGGCTGACCACATCGGATACCCGGTGCTGGTTCGGCCCTCTTATGTGCTGGGCGGGCGCGGCATGGAAATCGTGTACCACCAGGATCAACTGGAACAGTACGTGCGCCGGGCGCTCGAAAACTCGGCCGCGTCTGTGGCGGCGACCGGGGCCACCGTTTTGCAGGCTCCGCTGCTGATTGACCGTTTCTTGGACAACGGCATGGAGATTGACGTGGACGCCATTTATGATGGCGAGGAGCTGTTCCTGGGTGGCGTGATGGAGCACATTGAGGAGGCGGGGATTCACTCGGGCGACTCCGCGTGTGTGCTCCCGCCGCTGTCGTTGAGCACCAGCGAGATCGCCCGCATCCGGCGTTCGACTGAGGCGATTGCTAAGGGCGTGGGCGTGCGTGGTCTGCTGAACGTGCAATATGCGCTGGTCAGCGACGTGCTTTATGTGCTTGAAGCGAACCCGAGGGCCTCGCGCACCGTGCCGTTCGTTTCTAAGGCCACGGGCGTGCCGCTGGCCAAGGCTGCCGCGATGGTGATGGTTGGGGAGACCGTGGCCAGCCTGCGCCGCCAGGGGATTTTGCCCGAGCAAGACGCCTCGACCCTCGACCTACAAGCGCCGATTGCGGTCAAGGAGGCCGTGCTTCCGTTTGAGCGTTTCCGTACTCCGGAGGGTCAGGTGGTGGACACCGTGCTCGGCCCCGAGATGCGATCCACTGGCGAGGTGATGGGTTTCGACGTTGACTTCCCGACGGCTTTCGCTAAGTCCCAGGCGGCCGCTTTCGGGGGGCTGCCCACCTCCGGCACGGTGTTCATTTCGGTGGCCGACCGCGACAAACGCTCGATCGTGTTCCCCATGAAGAAGCTTTCCGAGATGGGGTTTGACATTCTGGCCACTGAGGGCACGGCGCAGGTTTTGGCCCGTAACGGGATTCCCGCCCAGGTGGTGCGCAAGGTTCACGAGCCCGACCCGGCAGACGGTTCACGCAACATCGTGGAGATGATCAACGCCGGGGAGGTTGATTTGGTGGTGAACACGCCGTCAAACCAGGACTCCCGCCGCGATGGTTACGCGATTCGTGCCGCCGCAACGTCGTCCAAGAAAGCTATTGTGACCACCACAGACCACTTGGGCGCGGCCGTGCAGGGGATTGAGGCGATTCTGCGCAGCCCCTTTGAGGTCAAGTCCTTGCAAGAGCATACCGCCGCGACGGCCGCTCGTCGGCTCGCCCTGGTTTAGCGGCATTCTGAGGCCGTCCAACCCATCCTGTTTAGGTAGGCGACGCGGCGGTTCGGTGCTGCGGGGTGTTATTTGACGATTGCCGGGGTGGCGCTGGTTCGCAACGGCGGCGGCCCGGTCTCGGATTCTGCCCGATGGCCCCCGCCCCGCTTCACTGGCGGGGTGGCACTGCTGATCAGCGGC